>DATKBU010000246.1:0-2463 GCA_035513815.1 Egibacteraceae bacterium | reverse complement strand
GCCGGCGGTTCCGACGTCGCGCGGACGTGGAAGACTGTCCGGGTTCGCGCATCCGCGTCCGACCGAAGGGGAGACGAGTGGTCCAAACTGCTTCGACGATGCTGCCGCTAGGAACACCAGCGCCGGATTTCGAGCTGCCGGACTCCAGCGGCAAGATCTACCGCCTCGAGGACTTCGCGGGATCCCGGGCCCTGGTGGTCATGTTCCTGTGCAACCACTGCCCGTACGTGCGGCATATCCGCTCGGCGCTGGCGCAGATGACCGCGCAGCTCCAGGACCGCGGTGTGGCAGTGGTGGGGATCAACTCGAATGCGGCCGCCCACCCCGACGACACGGTCGAGCAGATGCCTGAGGAGATCGACGCCGCGGGCTACACCTTCCCCTACCTGGTCGACGCCGAGCAGACCGCCGCGAGAGCGTTTCACGCAGCCTGCACACCCGATCTGTTCGTCTTCGACGCCGAGCGCAGACTGGCCTACCGCGGCCAGATGGACGACAGCCGCCCGGGAAGCTCTCGGCCGGTGACCGGCGAGGACTTGCGCACCGCCGTCGAGGCTGTGCTCAACGGTCACCCTGTGCCCGAGCCGCAGAAGCCCAGCGTCGGCTGCAACATCAAGTGGCTGCCGGGCAACGAGCCGAACTCGGCCTGATCGGTGATCCCGGGCGCCCAGCGATCTGCGTCGCGGGGCGGGCCCCGGTCTAGGACACGCGCTCGGCGGCGTAGTCGGCGAGGTAGGCCAGGCCTTTGAGCGCGGACTCCTGGCCGGCGGCGCCCAGCGGCGCCAACGCTGATTTCGCTTTGGCCGCCTCAAGCCGCGCGGCGGATCTGGCCACCTCCAGCGCGGGGTGCTCGCGCAGCAGCTTGAGCGCGCGCATGACGTTGTCCTCAGTCGGGTCATCGATCAGCCGGGCGAGTTCAGAATCCTCACCGTCCTCGGCCAGCGCGAGCAGCACCGGGAGGGTCCGCACGCCTTCGCGCAGATCAGTGCCGGGCACCTTGCCCGACTCGGTGGACCGGCTGTCGATGTCGAGCAGATCATCAGCCAGCTGGAAGCTCATCCCGAGGTGCCAGCCATACCGGCTGAGCGCCTCCATCCGCGCTGGATCCTGGCCGCTCAGCAGCCCGCCCAGGCGACACGACGCCGAGATGAGCGACGCCGTCTTCTCCCCGATCACCTTCAGATAGTGCTCCTGGTCGGGGATGATCTGCGCAGCGCCGTGCAGCTGAGCCTCCGACGATCCCTGGACCTCCCGGATCTGGCCTTGGCACAGGTCGGCGATCGTGCGCGCCATGATGCGAGTCACCTCGACGCCCAGAGCGGCGGACAGCTCCGAGGCCCGGGCGAGCAGGAAGTCTCCGGTCAGGATCGCCACGGTGTTCGACCACTTCATGTGCGCCGCCGGCAGGCCGCGGCGGATATCAGCAGCGTCCATCACATCGTCGTGGTACAGCGTGGACAGATGCACCAGCTCGACGATGACGCCCGCGCTCACGAGGGCGTCATCGGTGGCATCAGGTCGGCTGAGGAGCCCGCTCAGCAGCACGAGCATCGGCCGGAACCGCTTGCCGCCGGCGTCCATCAGGTAGCGCGACGCGTGCTCCACGAACGGGAGATCAGCGGCGATCTGCGTCCGCAGGCGATCCTCCACCAGGGCGAGGCCGGGACGCAGGTCAACGCCCTGCTCAGCGCCCCTGCGCGCGAGATCGTCGATGGCCGCCTGAGAGATCGCCATGGTCGCCGAGGCTACCGCACGCCCGGCCCCGACCGGCAACACGGTGAGGCCACCGACCAGCCCGCGCAGCCCGCCGCTACTCGCCCGGCGCGATGTGATTGATCGTGATCGCTGACCCCTCGCCCGCGGGTTCCGGGACGATGGTCACCAGCACGTTGCGTCCGCCGAGGCCGCCTTCGCTCCCGGAGATGGTGAGATCGCCGTCCGTCGGGCTGCGATCCTGGGCGTCCTCGGCGCCGCCGGCGTCGTCCGACGCGCCGCCGTCCGAGGCCTCCTCGGACGGCGTGATGGCGGCGGGGTCAGGCCCGTCGCCCTGTCCGCTGCCCTGGCACCCGGTGAGGGCCAGCGCGCCGAGGATGAGCGCGGCCGCCGCCCGCAGCTGAGCCGAGCGTTCGCTGAAGGTCATCGTCAACTCCCTGTCCGCTCCCGCCGAGCCCGGCGGTCGGGACTCCAGACTGCTACAGCGCGAGCGTCGCCGCCTGGCGGGCGAGCTCCACCAGGCCTCCCGGGAGCACGCCGAGCACCACAACCCCCGCGGCGGCGGCGGCCAGGCCGACGTTCGCGCCCGCGTCGGTCGGCAGCGGCAGACCGGCCGCCTCCGCCGGCTCGTCCTCCATGAACATCGCGACGATCACGCGGATGTAGAAGAACGCCGCGATGACGCTGGAGACGACGGCGACGACCACCAGCTCGGTCTGGCCGGCCTCCACGCCGGCCCGGAAGATCCCG
>DATKBU010000245.1:0-9038 GCA_035513815.1 Egibacteraceae bacterium | reverse complement strand
GAGCGCTCCGGCCTGGCCGAGGGTCTCGATCTTCGTGTCCAGTTGAGCGGCCAGGACCCGCAGACGCGCGGCTCTCCGCGGGCGCTCGCCCGCAGGCAACTGCGCGGCAGGGTCGTCGAGTGCGTCCGCGATGTCCTCGATCCCCTCCAGTGGGACGCGGGCGTCCAGCACCGTCTGCTCAACGAAGGCGCGCCGGCGCCGGCCGAGGCCGCGCGAACGGTCGGCCTCCGCGCCGGCGACGGCGATCAGGTCGTGGAGCCTGCTGGCGTAGGTGGCGCTCAGATAGCCGACGCTGAGCAGTCCGGCAAGGCTGAGCATCAGGATCATCCGGCGCTCGCCGGCAACGGGCGGCGCCAGCAGAATCGGGCGGACATCCCAGACCTCCTCGGCCATGAGCTGGCCCAGCGCCAGCACCGTCGTCGCGACGGTGAACGCCAGCGCGGCCGAGCGGCCCAGCAGGATCCCCGCGCTGACGACCGCGATGCTGAAGAGCATCACGAGGCCAGAGCCGGCGCCTCCGATGAAAGCGATCGCGCCGGCGAGCACCGCCGCGTCCACCGCCAGCGAGGCCGCCACAGCGGCGCGCGGCGCAGCATCGGACCACCGCACATACGCCAGCGTGGCGCCGGCAAGCACCGGCACGCCGATCGCCAGCGGCCAGGTATGGGCGCCGACGAGACCGAGCATCGCAAGGGCCCCGATCGTGTACGCCGCGGCGCCCATGACCCTGACCAGCCCGAACCGGCGCAGCAGCACCTCGTCCGGGGTGTGCAGACGCCAGTCTCCGGAACCCAGCAGCGAACGCGCAGGCGAAGCTCTCACGTACGCGATGCTATCGGCGGACCCCCGACAACAGGAGCGAGTCATGTTGTGGCACATCGTGAGATTCCAGTTCCGCGAGGACGTCCCCGCCGAGGAGCGGGCCGGGGCGGAGGATGGATTGCGGTCTCTGGTCGAGGCGATCCCGCAGATCACGCTCCTACGGCTCGCGCGCGCGATCGACGACGAGCGGGTGACCTGCTTGGTCACTGGCTTCGCTGACGCCGAGTCCTACGCCGTCTACGCGCCGCACCCGGCGCACGTCCCGGTCGCGGCGCGCCTGCGGGCGGCATGCACGGACATCGTCCGCCTGGACTTCACCACGCCCGACCCGCCTGACGCCCTGGCCCGCACCCTGTAGCGGCGCGGCTGGACGACGCCCCCACTGGTTGCGTGCATCGGCGCTCAGGGCAATCGTTGCCAGGCACGCAACCAGTGGACGGCAAGCGCGGAGGGGGCCGGGCCGAGATCCGCCGCGGCCTCGCCGAGGGCTCAGCTGCGCGTCAGAGCCCTGCGCCGCGAGCGGCCCGGCGGGCCTCGCCGGCCCGCTCGGCCTCAAGCCGCTCCAGCTCGCTGGCGCCGTGATCGACGAAGCGCATCAGCTCGGCGACCACGGGATGCCCGGCCTCCTCGGCGATGAGCCGATGCATCTGCTGGCAGATGCGCCGGTATGACGGATGGCCCTGCGGCGTGGTGCGCAGCTCGAGCATCTGCATGGCGGCGCGCGCGTTCAGCTGCATCGAATAGCGCATGCGGTAGGCGAGCCCGACCGCGTACTGCGCCTGGCGCGGCAGATCCGGGAGCAGCCGCTCCCACAGGCCGGCCTGGCGCTCCAGTGCCTCGCCCCACTGGGCCTCCACCCCCGCGTCGATCAGATCCTCAGGCGTGTCGTAGCCGTGGCGGCACGACAGCTCCTGCCATTCGATCGTGAGCATCCGGTGCCGCTGCAGGTCCCGGAAGGACCCGTAATCGCTGCAGATGTCGAACCGGTACCAGATGCGCTCCAGCGCGCGCCCCGGCTTGTGGCGGCGGTTGGTCCGCTCCCCCGCGTACGCGCGCACGACCCGCAGCCGCTCCTCGACGGCCATGTCCTCGACGATCCGCCGCAGCTGGGACTCCGGCAGATGGCTGTGCGGGTACAGGATGCCGGCGACCAGCTCGATGTCGGCGTCGGCCGAGAATGCCGTCAGCGTGACGGCGGGCGCCGGGTCGCTGGGCGTGTCCGCCAGCAGCTCCTCGGTCACGGCGCGGCTCGCCTCGCGGGTGGCGCGCAGATACTCCGACCACACCCCGCCCCGGTCAGGGCGGTCGACCCTGGTCAGAAACGACGGGATGACGTGGCGCAGCTCGCCGAGCATCGCGTCGCCGACTCCGCGTGCCTCCGCCAGCTCGTGCGAGCGCAGCCGCAGCAGCAGGTGCTCGTAGGCCTGGCCGCTGGCGAAGATGCCGACATTGGAGACCGTCGCCGCGGGCAGCAGGCCCCGCAGCAGGTCGCACACCTTGGCTGTGATGGTGTTGCGGTACACGAAGTCCGAGGTGTCTGAGGTCTGGGGGAAGCGCCGCAGCGCCCATTCCCGGACCGATCCCAGCAGCGCGGAGTAGGTGTCGAAGACCGCGTCGAGCTGCGCCTCGTACGCGCCGGCATGGCGCGACGCCATGATGTCGGGATCCCGGAAGTAGCGGTAGCGGCCCCCCGGCTTGTCGTCATAGGGGATGTAGCGCGTGGACTGCTCGAGGTAGGAGGCCAGCCGGCCCCACTCGAGGACCTTGGTCAGAAGGTTCGACGCCTGCTCGACGGCGATGTGGGCACCGCCGAGCTGCGCGACTGAGTCGTCGCCGTACTCGACGAATACGCGCTCATACAGTCGGCCGGCGCGGGTCTGAGCGTCGCGCTCCGCATCGCCCCACGCCGACTCGCTCGGCACATCGACGGGCGCCAGATCCTCGGCGAACTCGTCCAGCAACAGGCGGCGAAGGCTCTTGGCCGACCGCGAGTACCGGGCGAACAGCGCCCCTTTGACCACTTCGGGAAGGTTGGTCAGCGCGAAGACGGGCCCTTCGGCATTGGTCACGTGGCGCGCGAGAACTGACCGCTCCTCGGCGGTGAAGTCCTCGACGACGTAGGGGTGCACGCGCTCCTCACCTGACTCGGGAGGAGGCAGTCTAGGGCAGCGCTCAGCGGGGAGAGGTCAGCGCCGCGCCGAGCCACGCGCCGGCGATCAGCGGGATGCTCTCGACCAGCATGAAGATCAGCACGCCGGCGCCGGCGACGAATCCGACAATCTCAAGGCCGAACGCCACGAACAGCACCACTGCCAGCACCGCCAAGAGGATCGCCGGGACCAGCGCCGCGCCGACCGCCTTGCCGACCGTCACGGCCCGTCGCCCGCCGACGAAGCCGGCGACCAGGGGGCCGACCACCGGGATCCACATGAGAAGGATCGACAGACCGACCATCCATGCGACGGCCTCCCCGAAGGAGCCCTCCGCGCGCGCCGGGCGGTCGTAGCGGGCGTCGGAGCGATCAGCTGGGTGTGAGGTGGCCATGCTCCCCGGCTACCCGCGCGGGGTCAGACCTATGCCCTCGCCGTCAGCCGCAGTCCCTGCTACAGCAGCGCCTCGAGGCCGACGGTCAGCCCTGGCAGCGACGCGACGCGCTTTACGGCGAGCAGCACGCCGGGCATGAACGAGCTGCGGTCAAGCGAGTCATGGCGGATCGTCAGTGTCTGGCCCTGCCCGCCGAGCACGAACTCGTGGTGGGCGACCAGTCCTGGAAGGCGCACGCTGTGGATCGGGATGCCCTCGACTGCCATGCCGCGGGCGGCGTGATCGCGGGGACCGGGCGGCGAGACCTCGTCCTGGCGGCCCTCGGCGATCAGCGCCGCCGCCCGCAGCGCGGTCCCGCTGGGCGCATCGACCTTGCCGTCGTGATGAGACTCGATGATCTCGACGTGGGGCAGCCAGCGCGCCGCGCGCTGGGCGAGCTGGATGGCCAGCACCGCGCCGATCGCGAAGTTGGGGGCGACGAAGCAATTCGCGGGACCGGTGAGCGCCCCGATGTCGGCCAGGTCCGCGTCGGACAGCCCGGTCGCGCCGACGACGGTGTGCACACCATGCTCGAGGAGCCACGAGACGTTGCGCTTGACGCTGTCGGGGACGGTGAACTCGACGGCGACGTCCGCTCCGGCGTCGAGAATCGCGCCGAGGTCATCGCCGACGTCGACGGCGGCGACTAGCTCCGTGTCCGGATCGCCTCGCAGCGCGTCACACACGGTCGAGCCCATGCGGCCGCTGGCCCCGACGACTGCGACCCGGATCATCTCGACGGCCTCACGCCGCGTCCTGCACATACTGGATGAAGTCGGCCTCGGCGCCCTCAGGGAACGGACCGACCATCGCGAGCGTGAACGGCCCGCCCAACAGGCGTTCGGCGACCGCGCGCACGTCGTCGACGGTGACCGCCTCGACCGAGGCGATGAGCTCATCCAGCGTCAGCAGCGGCGAGCCCGTCGTCAGCGCTTTGCCCAGGCGGCTCATGCGGCTGCTGGTGTCCTCCTGGCCGAGCACCAGGGAGCCGGTCAGATTCCCCTTCGCGCGCGCGAGCTCAGCGTCGCCAAGCCCTCCGCTGCGGGCCTTGTCCAGCTCGGCGCGCACGACCTGGAGCACCTCAGGCGCCCTTCGCGGGGCAGTCCCAGCGTAGACCGCGAACGCGCCCGAGTCCGCGTGCATGCCGTGGTAGCTGTAGACCGAGTACACCAGCCCGCGGCGCTCGCGCACCTCTTGGAACAGCCGGCTGGCCATCCCGCCGCCAAGCGCCTGGTTGAGGACGCTCGCCGCGTACCGGCGCTCGTCGTCACGCGCGAGCCCAGGGGCGCCCAAGACGATATGCGCCTGCTCGGTCGGCCGGGTTCTGATCACGGCCGAGGCGGCCCCCGGCGCCCCCGGCGGTCGGCGCGGCGCGATGCCGGCCCCGTCGCGGTCCAGCGGCGCCAGCGCCTCTTCGACCAGCCGCACGACCTCAGCATGGTCAAGGTTTCCGGCGGCCGCGACCACCAGGTTGGCCGGCACGTACTGCCGCCGGTAGTAGCGGTTGACCTGATCGCGCGTCATCGCCGTGATCGTGTCCTCGCTGCCGAGCACCTCGCGGCCGAGCGGATGCCCACGGAACAGCGCCTCGGAGAACACCGAATGCACGAGGTCGTCGGGGGCGTCGCGGTGCATGCGGATCTCCTCCAGCACCACGTCGCGCTCCGCGTCGACGTCTCGGGCGCGGATGAGCGCGCCCACGATCATGTCCGCCAGCACATCCACCGCCAGGGGAACGTCACGGTCGAGGCAGCGCGCATAGAAGCAGGTGTACTCCTTCGACGTGAAGGCGTTCATCTCGCCGCCGACCGCATCGATCGTCTCAGCGATCTCGAGCGCGGTGCGCCGGCGCGTCCCCTTGAACAGCAGATGCTCGAGGAAGTGGCTGGCGCCGGCGACGGGCTCCCGCTCGTCGCGAGAGCCGCAGCTGACCCAGAAGCCGACGGCGACCGAGCGCATGCCAGGCACCGCCTCAGTGACGACTCGGACCCCCGAGTCGAGCACCGAGACGCTGACGCCGTCAGATCTTCCGTCTGCGGTGCTCTCGGAGGCCGGGTCGGCCGATGCGCCGCGGCCTCGCACCTCGCCGGCTCGGGTCACGCGCGTCGACGGCGGCGCACACGGCGATGCTCGCCGTCCGCGTCATCGCTTTCTGCCTGCTCAGCCGGCGCCTGTGGGGCCGCTTCGGTCGCGGGCTCACTGGGGGCACGGTCGCGATCGCGCGAGCGGTCCCGTCGACCGGCGTCGCCGCCCTCCGGGCGGCTCCGGTCGCGGTCGCGATCCCGCGGACGATCCTGCGACGGGGCATCGGCAGCGGCCGGGGCTGGGGCCGGCTGGTCAGCGCCGGACCCCCCGCCGCCGGGGCCCTCGACCAGATCCAGCGAGAACTTGCGCCCATCCTTGACTTGGGCCACCAGCACCCACAGCTTGTCGCCGACCTGCACTGCCTCATCGGCATGGGACAGGCGCTTGTCGCCGCCCAGCTTTGAGATGTGCAGCAGGCCATCGCTGCCCGGAGTCAGCGACACGAAGGCCCCGAAGTCCGCGGTCTTGACCACGGTCCCGTAGTAGCGCTCACCCTCCTTGGGAACGACCGGGTTGGCGATTGCCCGAATACGGTCAAGGGCCATCTCGGCCTTGGCCGAATCCGCCGAGTAGATCTTCACCACGCCGCGCCCGTCGACGTCGTCGATGTCGATGTCAGCGCCGGTCTCCTCGGTGATCTCGCGGATGATCTTGCCCTTCGGCCCGATCACCTCGCCGATCTTGTCGCCGGGGATGTACTCGACGATGACCCGCGGGGCGTGCGGGTTCAGCTCGGTGCGCGGCTCGGCGATGCAGTCGGTGATCACGCGCAGGATCTCGGTCCGGGCCTCACGCGCCTGCGTGAGCGCCTCGGCGAGCACATCGGCCGGGATGCCCGACAGCTTGGTGTCCAGCTGCAGCGCGGTGACGAACTCGGACGTGCCGGCGACCTTGAAGTCCATGTCGCCGAAGGCGTCCTCGGCGCCGAGGATGTCAGTCAGCGTCGTGTACTTGCCGTCCTCGGCGATCAGGCCCATGGCGATGCCGCCGACCGGGGCGTGAATCGGCACCCCCGCGTCGAGCAGGGACAGCGTCGACGCGCAGACGCTGGCCATAGAGGTCGAGCCGTTGGAGCTGACGACCTCGCTGACCAGCCGCAGCGCGTAGGCGAACTCCTCGGCGCTGGGCACCACAGGCAGCAGCGCCCGCTCGGCGAGCGCGCCATGGCCGATCTCGCGGCGCTTCGGGCCGCGCATGAAGCCCGTCTCGCCGGTGGAGAACGGCGGGAAGTTGTAGTGGTGGATGTAGCGCTTCTCCTCCTCAGGACTCAGGTTGTCCAGGCGCTGCGCCTCGCGCAGCATGCCGAGCGTGAGGATGTTGAGCACCTGGGTCTCGCCGCGGGTGAACAGCCCTGACCCGTGCGCGCGCGGCAGAAGGCCGACCTCGGCGGACAGGGGGCGAAGGTCCTTGGGACCGCGGCCGTCGATGCGCACGCCGTCGTTGACGACGCGCTGGCGGATGAGCTTCTTCTCCAGCGAGCGGAAGGCCGCCTTCGACTGGCCCTCCAGCTCCTCGTCGCCGACCTCGACGTCGCCGGCGTCTGCGAACGCCGCGTCGATGGCGGCCTCACGGAGCTGGCCGACTCGCTCACTGCGCGACGCCTTGTCCAGCGAGCTGTCCGACAGCGCAGCGCGCAGGTCGTCGCTGACGGCCTTCTCCACGGCTGCGTAGACCTTGTCGGCGTAGGGCGGGAACAGCGGGTACTGAGCCGCTTCCCGGATCCCGGCCTGCTGGGCGAACTCAACCTGGAGGTCGCATAGCTGCTTGAGGTGGCCCTTGGCCTCCTCCAGCGCCGCGCCGATGACGTCCTCGGTGGGCTTGGTCGCGCCCATCTCGATGTGGGACACCGCCTGCTCGGTCGCCTCGGCCTCGACCATGAGGATGTCGATCTCGCCGGAGTCGGGGTTCAGGCGTCCGGCCACCACCAGGTCGAACACCGCTTCGCTGTCGAGGAACTCGAAGGTCGGGAACGGATGCCAGCGACCGTCGGGATCCATCGCCATGCGGATGCCGGCCACGGGCCCGTCGAACGGGATGCCGGCCAGGGTCGTCGCCATCGACGCGCCGTTGATCACCAGCACGTCGGGCGGGTTGACCTGATCCGCCGACAGCGTCGTGACGAGGATCTGGATCTCGTTGCGCAGCCCGTCGGCGAACGTCGGGCGCATCGGCCGGTCGATGAGGCGGCACGTGAGGATCGCCGTCTCGCTGGGGCGGCCCTCGCGCTTGAAGAAGCCGCCGGGAATCTTGCCGGCGGCGTACATCCGCTCCTCGTAGTCCACGGTGAGCGGGAAGAAGTCCAAGTGCTCCTTCGGGCGGCTGCTGGCTGTCGAGGTGACCAGCAGGATGCTCTCGCCGAGGTGCGCGACGACCGCGCCCCCAGCCTGGCCGGCGAGCTTGCCGGACTCGAATTTGATCTCGACGTCGCCGATCTTGGCTGACGCCTCAGTGGTTCCAAGCTTTCCCATAGGTTGGGCTCCTTCATCGCGGCGCTCGCGCGCCGCCGGTTGAAGGCCCCGGAACTGCAGTGGCGGGAATGGCGCGGGTCCGTCAGTTCCCAGTGATCGCGGCTGCAGGATCTGCAGCGGCGGTCACTGACAACTGGCTGGGCGCGCCCGTCATTGCCATGCGCCGCACAGCTGCGGCGCTCGTGCGTCCCGGGGCCCCTTTCTGTAGGTGTGCGTCTTGCGGGCGATCGCTAGCGGCGCAGTCCCAGTCGCTGGATCAGCGTGCGATAGCGCTCGATGTCGTTGCGCTGCAAGTAGCCGAGCAGGCGGCGACGGCGGCCGACGAGCTGCAGCAGCCCTCGACGGGAGTGGTGGTCCTTGCTGTGCGTCCGCAGATGCTCGGTCAGATGGTTGATCCTCGCCGTGAGGAGCGCGACCTGCACCTCGGGCGAACCTGTGTCGCCTTCAGCGGTTGCGTACTCGCTGACGATCTTGTCCTTGTCAGGGATGACTGCCTTTGCCAACTGCTCGTTCTCCTATTGACGCGCACGCGGGGGGTGGTCGTCGCGTGCGCTGGGTTGCGGTCCCGGCGGATGGACGCAGCTGCGTCGGGGCTTCTCGTCTCGGTGTCGCGGTCTCCGCGTACACCCGATGACGCCACGCCAGGTCCTCCTGCGCATCCGACCAGATGGCCGTTCGCGCTCAAGCACCCGATCCGGGCACGACATTCGACCGCTGCAAGAACGGTCTGCTTCAGTCTGCCACCGCGGCGCTCGACCCACAACCTCGGGCAGCTGGCGGTGCTCGGGCGCGATCCGGAGTCCTGACCTTAAGCTTACTTAGGGTAGCGCCGACGCTACTGGTCATGCCTGCCTTTTTCGGCCGGCGCCTTCGCGCGTCGGCATGTGTCGTCGCGCTGATCGCGACCGCGTGCTCGTCCGCTGAGGCAGACGTCCCTGTCAGTGCGCCTGAACCGCCCGTGCCCGTGGCGTCGCAGATCCCGGGCGCGTCCCCGGAGGCCAGCGCCCCTGCGCTGGGTGAGCCCGAAGCGCTGCACCTTCCGGGCTTGACCGGTCGCGATGTCGCAGCAGCGCACGCCCA
>DATKBU010000244.1:0-4145 GCA_035513815.1 Egibacteraceae bacterium | reverse complement strand
CGACGCGATCACTCGCGTGGCTGATGGCGACGCGGTGTTCTCGCCGAAGCTCGCCGGGTTCGTCCTCGACGCCTTCTCGATTCCTCCGGCCGAGGTCGACGAAGAGCTCGCCCAGCTGACTGCCCGCGAACGCGAGGTCCTGCAGCATGTCGCCCGCGGGTACACCTACAAGGAGATCGCCGGCCGGCTGCACATCTCCGTGAAGACAGTCGAGAGCCATGTCTCCGCGGTGCTCCGCAAGCTCCAGCTCTCGAATCGCCATCAGCTGTCCCGCTGGGCCGCTGACCGCAGCATCCACTGAGCGCCGCGCTGTGCGCGCGCGATCAGTCGAAGCGGCAGGCGCCGCCGGGTGATCGCTCGGCCAGGGTCTCGAGCACACGGTCCGCCTCTGCTCCGGCAAGCGGCACAGGGCTGCCCCGGTCGTCGATCTGGACCGGCGAGAAGACCCAGTCGCTGACTCCAGCGTCGTCCAGCGTCACTGTGAGCACGCCGGTGGTTCGCCCTTCGCCTGGGCCGGCGTAGAACAGGAAGTTGCCGAGGCTGTAGGCGATCAGGGCCCCGCCCCGCTGCTCGACTCCCTGGAGCACGTGCGGGTGGTGGCCGGCGATCACTTGCGCCCCCGCCTCGATGAGCGCTGTGGTCAGCTCCAGCTGATGACCGACCGGGCAGGGGTTGCGCTCTTGGCCCCAGTGGACTGTGACCAGGACATGATCGGCGTGCTGCGCGGCGGCCCGAACGGCCGCGGCGGCGGTGGCGATGTCGTAGGCGGAGGCCATACCTGGGCTGGAGGGCCCGGCGGCCCAATGAGCCTCCGGCAGGACTCGCGTGAAGCCGAGGAACGCCACGCGCCGGCCGCCGATGTCGATCACCGCCGGCGCGTACGCGTGCGCCGAATCCGGGCCGGCGCCGATGATCTGCAGACCGGCCGCGCTCGCCAGAGCGCTCGTCTCGGCCAGTGCGTCGCGGCCGAAGTCGAGAGCATGATTGTTCGCGACGCTGACGACGTCGACTCCGGCAGCGGCGAGCGCGTCGACCAGAGCGGGGGCGGCCTGGAAGGTGAAGTCCTTGTCGGCTGCGGCGCCTGAGGACCCGACGGCGGTCTCAAGGTTCGCCACCGTCACGTCGGCTTCTGCCAGCAGCGCTGCGACATCTTCCAGCGGGTTGTCGCCGCCCGCCAGCACGCCTGCGATCGGAGGCTGTCCGTGCACGTCGCCGATGAAAGCGATGCGCACCGGCGGGCGCGGATCGGCCGATTGCGTCGGGGAGACGGACGGGGTGGCCGTGAACGTCGCCGGCGGCGTCGCCGGCGCCGACGGCGTCGGGTCGGCGCGAACGGGTTGGCCGGCTTCGGCAGGGCTGGCCGAGCCGTCGGCCGGTTCGCGAACGGCGGCGCGGGAGGTCACGTCGTTCGGCGGCTGGCGGCCGGCCGGCGCGGCTGTGCAGCCTGCAAGCGCCAGGACCGCCAGGGCGAAACCCACGCGGAGGAGTGCCTCGATCGAAGCGCCTGAGGTCATGAGGGCTGATTGAACACTGGCCCTCGCCAGCTGTCAGGTACCCGCCTTGCGCTTCCCTACCGCGTCGTCGATCTGGCGCCACAGGTCCTCGCGGACCTCCATCAGCGCCGCCCGCAGGTCCTGCTCGCGCGACGTGGCCACGACTCGGGGAAACTTGGGAAGCCAGCACTCCAGCGTCACCTTCTGCGTCGTCGAGCCGCGGTCCTTGACGCTGAGCTCCAGGTCAGTTCCTTCCGAGGGGAACTTGCGCAGCCGCCGGTCGAGCTTGGAGAGGCGCTGCACGATCCGCTCGCGCTCATCCTGGCCGAATCCCGCGCCGAGACGCAGCTGCGCGAGGCTCGCGCGCTGACCTTCCTCCGGCTGCTCGTCGGCATCGCCGGTCCCAAGGCCCAACTCCTCCACGTCCAGTGTCCGCAGCCGCTGGTGCACGAGGTCGGCTGACCACCCGGTCGACTGCTGGACCAGCTCCACCAGCCCGTCGAAGTCGTCGCCGACGACGTCAAGCTGCTCGGGAGGCACCTCTGGGAACTCCTTGATGATGTAGGGCCGCAGCTGGGCGAAGTGGCGCGCCCACACTCGATGGGTCAGAGGTTGCATCGAATGCTCCGTCTGAAGGTTGTCCGCTCGCTACAGTGCTTGCCCTCAGGCACGGCGACGCACACTCGGGGTCCGACTGAACGTGAAGGTGGAGCGCAACCAGTCGTTGGACCCGGCGCTGGTCGACGCGCTGGTCGAGCTGTGGGCAGCGGTCTCCAACGCCGGAGGCGCGGTCGGCTTCGTGCCGCCGGTCACGCTCCAGCAGGTGCGCCCGACCGCCGAGGCGGCGCTGGCGCGGGTCGCAGCCGGCACGGACGACCTGGTTGTCGCTCGCGACGACGCGGACTCGGTGATCGGGCTGGGATTCCTGGCCTCCAGCGATCACGCGCTGTCGCGCCATGTCGGGACGGTGCGCCGTTTGCAGCGCCACCCGGAGCGAGTAGGCGCGGGTGTCGGGGCCCGGTTGCTCGCCGAGCTGGAGGCCGCCGCGCGCGATCGCGGGATGAGCCTGATCGCCCTCACGGTGCGCGGAGGGACGGGCCGTGAGCGCTTCTATTTGCGCCACGGCTACCGCATCGACGCGCGCCTGCCCGCGCGACTGCGGATCTCCGAGGACGACCTGCGGGAGGAGCTGGTGATGTCGAAGTCGCTCGACGCGTCGCTTGACCTGGGATCTGTTGCGCTGGTGGTGCGGCGCCTGGATTCCGAGCTGCCGCTGCCGTCCTATGCCCATCCGGGCGATGCCGGCCTCGACCTTCGCGCGGCGGAGGATGTGGCGCTGGCGCCGGGGGAGCGCGCGACGGTGCGCACCGGGATCGCGGTAGCGATTCCCGACGGGCATGTGGGTCTGGTGCACCCGCGGTCGGGCTTGGCTGCGCGTCATGGCCTGGGGCTCGTCAACTCGCCGGGAACGATCGATTCGGGCTATCGCGGCGAGATCAAGGTCATCCTCATCAACTTGGACTCGAGCGAGCCAGTGACCCTCAGCCGGGGCGACCGCGTCGCCCAGCTGGTCATCCAGCGCGTCGAGACGCCCGCGGTGGTCGAGGTGAGCGAGCTGCCCGAATCGCCGAGAGGCGAGGGCGGGTTCGGCTCCACCGGACGGTAGATCAGCGCAGGTTGCGTGGGCTGGCGGGCTGCGGCAGGATGGCCCGGCGAGCGCTTCCTCGCTTCGCGGACGTGGCTCAGTTGGTAGAGCACCACCTTGCCAAGGTGGGGGTCGCGGGTTCGAATCCCGTCGTCCGCTCCAAAACCGCAGGTCAGAGGCATGTTTTTGCCTGCCGGCGAGAGCCAGGTCGGCCACTGGTTCCATTTTGGTTCCCTCGCCGGGTCTTCGAAGGGCATCGGCTGGCTGGTAGTGGCTGCTCGCTGATGGGAACGGCGCCGCGAAGAGTCCATTCCGGGGGACCCGACTTCCCTTTGGGCCGGGCTGTCGGACCGGCTCGTTTGATATGGGCCGCCTTTCGGTAGCAGGTGCGGTCTCAGAAGCCGAGGCGGCCCCGTCGAAAGACGCCACGGCACCGCTCGTGGGCGCCTGTTGCGGGTTTGCGGTTGTTGTTGGTCCCGCTGGGAGGCAAGATCCGTGCCTGATTGTCTGTGGGAGGCGCATGGAACGATCGAGCGAGGTCGCCAACGTCATCGTTCGCTTTTATGAGGCCTTCAGCGTCGGGACAGCGGAGGCTTTCGACAGCGTTGTCTCGCGTGATCCCGACGCGATGGCTCTCGGCACCGACCGGCGGCTTGATGATCGCAAGGCCTGGAAAGCGACGTTCCTCGGCCTTGGGGGTGTGGCGGTGGAGCGCGGGGAGATTCAGGGCTTCCGCGACGGAAGTCTCGGCTGGATCGTCGACGACCCGACCTACGTGGCGCCAGATGGCCGCAGGCTGCGCATGCGCCTCACAGCGGTCACCCGCCAGGAAGACGACGGTTGGAAGCTCGTCCAGTTGCATATTTCTGTGGCGGTGCCTGATGAAGTCGCGCTCGCTGAGGCTGCCGGCTGGGAGAGCGCGGCGCCGTCCTGACACAGTGAGAGGTAAAACGATGCGGGCCGTTGGGAGCAGGCTCGAGTGACGTGGGCAACCCTCTGATAACGGC
>DATKBU010000243.1:0-20196 GCA_035513815.1 Egibacteraceae bacterium | reverse complement strand
GCCTCCACTGCGCCGCGCCACAGTGAGTCCGCGTGAGTCCGAGCGAGCCTCCAAGAGTTCTCGTTTGCGCTGGTCAGGGGCACAGAACTACATGTACGCGCTGGTCAGCCTGGGTGCGACGGAAGCGCTGATAACGCCTTTGCAAGGCGGAGGTCAGCGGTTCGATTCCGCTAGGGTCCACTCGCATTCCCGCTGGTTATCCACAGGTCTGACCAGATTCTTCACCGCTGACCAAGCGGAGTTAGAGCGGGGTGACCTGCGCGCCGACCACCCGCACGATCCTCGACATCCGCTACTGAGCCCGTTTGCGGCGTCGACCCGGCGCTAGCGACCATCCGCGACGAGCTCCGTCCCCCACGGCACGAACCGCATCGGGAACAGGGGCCTGATCCTTGTAGGCGGCGCCCGCACGATGGGGCCTGTCGGAGTTCGAGTTGCAGTCGACACGCGGCCCCCCCGAGCGGACATCGCTTTACACCGGGGAGAGGCTGCGTTAACCTACAACCGAATGGTTGTAGATAAGCTGACCGACGAGGCCGTGGACCACCTGTTCCACGCACTGGCGGACGCAACACGCCGCGACATCCTCCGCCGCTGTGTCCAGGGCGAGCCGTCGGTGTCGCGTCTGGCCGAGGCTTACCCGATGAGCTTCGCCGCGGTGCAGAAGCATGTCGCGGTCCTCGAGCGGGCCGGCCTCGTCACCAAGGAGCGCCGCGGACGGGAGCGGCTCGTGCGTACCGACTCCGACGCCGTACGCCGAGCGCGGCAGGCCCTCGAGCGCCTCGAGACGGCTTGGCGCGGGCGGGTGGACCGGATGTCCGATCTGCTCGCGTCGGACTCTGACCCAGACGACAGCAACCCGACGAGAGGCAAAGAAACATGAGCGTCACCAGTGTGGACAAAGACTTCGACAACCTGACCCTCACCCTGGTCGCCGATTTCGACGCCCCGACCGAGCGGGTGTGGCAGCTGTGGTCCGACCCGCGGCAGCTGGAGCGCTGGTGGGGACCGCCGAGCTACCCAGCGACCGTGGAGAAGCACGACCTGACCCCCGGCGGTGACGTCACGTACTTCATGACCAGCCCAGAGGGCGAGAGGTACCGCGGCTGGTGGCGGGTCACGTCGGTCAACCCGCCGAAGTCCCTGGCGTTCGTCGACGGGTTCGCCGACACCGACGGGACACCGGCCGCCGACATGCCGACCACCACGGTGCACATGCAGCTCACCGAGCACAATGGCGGCACCCGGATGGAGCTGCGCTCAGTCTTCGACTCCCTCGAGCAGATGGAGCAGCTGGTGAACATGGGCGCGGCAGAGGGTCTGCAGCAGTCGGTCGGCCAGATGGATGCCCTGCTCGCTGGCTGAGGTGGGGCGGCGAGCCGCCCCACCCGTCGTCCCCCCGGAGTGATTCCGGCAGAACGCTCCGACTCCACCGCAGTCGCCCGCGGCTGGCCTGAAATTGGCGGCCGCCCCTATGGCGCGTACAGTCTCGCCTCGAACCGCCGACTGGGAGCAGACGATTCAGAGAGTGCTGTCCCGCGTGCTGCGCGCGCTCGCTGTCGTGGCGCCATGGCTGGCTGGGCGCCTCGCGCTCGCGCTGTTCTGCACGCCCATATCCACGGCCGCGGCCAATCGCAGCGCGGAGCTGCGGGCCGCAGAGGTCTTCGCGTCCGCTGAGCGGTTCATGGTCCAATCAGGCGGCCGCAGCCTGGCCGCGTACAGCTGGGGAACAGGGCCGGCGGTGCTCCTCGTGCATGGCTGGGCGGGCCGAGCCACGCAGTTCCGAGCGTTGGTGGGCCCGCTGACCGAAGCAGGGTTTCGGGCAGTCGCGATCGATCTTCCCGCGCACGGGCGCAGCCCGGGCAGGATGACCAACGGATTCGAGTTCGCCCAGGCGGTCGAAGCGCTGGCTGAGCGCACCGGCGGCGCGCACGCCGTGATCGCCCACTCGCTGGGCGCGCTGTCCACTTCGATCGCGCTCGCCCACGGGCTGTCGGTGAGACGCGCCGTATACCTCGCGCCGTTCGTGAGCCTCGACTTCGGCTACAGGGCGTTCGCGCGGGAGCTTTGCCTGTCTGCGCGAGGAACCGATGCGCTGCGTCGCGCCGTGGAGCGGCGGTTCGGCGACGACATCTGGGCTCGGGCGGCCGCCGACGTGCTGATCGCCGAGGTCGACGTCCCCGCTCTCATCGTGCACGACGCCGATGATCCCGAAGTGCCGCTGGAGGAGGGGACGCGGCTGGCGGAATCGTGGAGCGCCGCCGAGCTGATGATCACGTCCGGGCTCGGCCATCGCCGCGTGCTGCGGGACCCGGATGTGCTCAGCGGCATCGTGAAGTTCATCGGCCCATGACGGTGAGCTCGGCGGTCGGGACCGCGTCCGGTCAGTAAGCGCTTGCGCCGCGCGCGGGAACATCGGACGTCTTTTCGCAGGTGACAGTGGTCCTTGACGGTGTCGGCGATGACGGCAGACTGAACGCGCGGGGGATGAGATCGAGCCCTGATGAACGCGCCTGAACGCCACCCGATATCCGGGCCGCTCGACGTCGAGCGCTTCATCCAAGTTGCCTTGCAGACCGTCGGGCTGCTCGCTGAGCTGCATGAGCGCGGGCTGGTGCACGGGAGCGTCTGCGGCGAGGCGTTCCTGTTGGGCGAGGACGGACGAGTCACGCTCGAGGTCGTCGATCAGATGCCGCCGGCGTATCTGGCGCCGGAGCAGACCGGGCGGTTGCCGATCTCGGTTGACGCGCGCAGCGATCTGTACTCGCTGGGGGTGGTCTTCTACGAACTGCTGACGGGCCGGCTCCCGTTCGAGGCGAGCGACCATGTCGAGTTGCTGCACGCGCACCTGGCTCGCGTCGCGACTCCGGCCTCCCAGATCCGTCCGGATCTGCCAGCGCCGCTCTCCGTCATGGTCCAGCGGCTGCTCGCCAAGTCGCCGGCCGAGCGCTACCAAAGCGCCAGAGGGCTTCAGGCGGATCTCGATCGCTGCCAGCGGGCCCTGGACCGCCACGGAGCGATCGCGCCCTTCGAGCTGGGACTCCGCGATGTCAGCGGCCGCTTGGTCGCTCCCGACCAGATCTACGGCCGATCTGCCGATCTGGCCATCCTCGTCGCGGCGTTCGACCGAGTCGCGGTCCGGGGCCGGCCCGAACTGGTGCTCATCACCGGCCCGGCCGGGATCGGGAAGTCGGCACTCGCCTCGGCGCTGTTGGATGAGGTCGCTCCGCGCGGCGCCCTCGTCACCGGCAAGTTCGAGCCGAACCCTGGAGCGCGGCCCCACCGCGCGATGGCGCACGTGGTGGCTGGGCTCGCCGAGCAGCTCCTCGCCGAGAGCGATGAAGAGCTCGACTGGTGGAGGGAGCGCATCGCGGCTGCCGTCGGCCCCAACGCATGGGTCCTCGCACAGCTCGCGCCGATTCTCCGCCTGCTCGTGGGCGCCCAGCCGGATACAGAGCTGACGCCCGACCAGATGAGGCAGCGATTCCATCAAGCGGTGCGCCGATTCCTCAGCCTGTTCACGGGATCAGGATCACCGCTGGTCGTCTTCATCGATGACGTCCACTGGGCGGACGCTGCGAGCATCGACGAGCTCGAGGATCTGCTCGTCGACCCCGGACTGGGCCATGTGCTGCTCATCGGGGCCTACCGGGATGATGCCCTGACCCCGGATGACCCGATCGCCCAGTTCGTCGAGCAGATGAGTCACCGCGATGACGTCACGCAGCTGCCCTTAGGTCCGCTCGACCGCGAAGGGGTGCGAGGGCTGCTCACCGACACGCTGGGCGCGCCCGAGGCGGACATAGCGGAGCTTGCTGACGTGGTCCGTGCCAAGACGGCAGGCAACCCCCTGTTCATCGGGCAGTTTCTCGCGGCGCTGCAGTCCGCAGGGCTGCTGCGCTTCGATCGCTCCGAGCTGGCATGGCGATGGGCCGTGGACGCGATCGGGCAGGCCGAGGCGACCGACGACGTGTCGGGGTTGATCGCCCTGCGCATCGACGGCCTCGGGGCGTCGACCAGACAGGTGCTGCAGGCAGCGGCGTGCATGGGCGCCCAGTTCGACCTCCCGACGCTTGCCGCCGCGATCGGGGACTCCGTCGGGAGCGCGCAAATCCGGCTGGGCCCGGCCATCGAAGAGGGATTGGTCGTGCCCGTGGATCGCCCCCCCGGCGCCCATCGATGGATGCACGACCGAATCCAGCAAGCGGCGCATGCGACCATCGCCGGGGACGATCTCGCTGCGCTTCACCTTGCCATCGGCCGAGTGCTGCTCGCCCGCGTCGACGACATCGAGACGAGCGACCGGCTCTTCGAGGCCGTGGATCATTGCAACGCCGCACTTGACCTCATCGAGCGGCCGGAGGAGCGTCGCGCGCTCGCAGCGGTCGAGTTGAGCGCCGGGCGCACCGCACTGCAGACGGGGGCGTTCGCAGCCGGCCGGGAGTACTTCGAGGTTGGAATTCGCCTGCTCGGTGACCGCGCCTGGCAGACCGATTACGCCTTGGCCCGCGATCTGCGACTCGGGGGCGCGAACTGCCTGGCGGCCACCGGGGACTACTCGCGCGCTGATGAGCTGCTGACGGAGGCGCTGCCGCATGCGCAGACTGATGTCGACGCGGCCCGCCTGCTCGGCCTGCGCGCTCGCCTGCTGGTCACCGTCGCACGCCATGAGCAGGCCCTAGAGCCCGCGCTGGAGGGGTTGCGTCGCCTCGGCATCGACATCGCGAACGACCCGGCTGGGTGGTCTGAGGAGATCCAGCGCCGCAACGATCGTCTTCGGATCCGCTTCGACGCTCTCGGCGACGAGGAGCTGCTGACGGTCAGCGAGGTCTCGGAGCGAGCGCTGCTGACTGACGAGCTCCTCACGCGAGTCATCGACTCAACGTATGGAGTCGTGCCGGATCTGTATTCGCTGGCGAGCAGCCACCTCGTTGAGCATGCGCTGCGCTGGAGGCATCCGCGACTGCTGGCCGGCGCCCTGGGAATGCACGCGGCAGAGCTGTTGGCCCGCGACGGCGACCACCCGCGCTCTCGGCGGCTCGCCGCCGAATGCCTGCGGCTGCTCCAGCGGCCCGAGGCCGAGCAGAGTCGGGCGCGCACCGTCGCCCATCTCGCGCACGTCACCGATTTCTGGCACCGCCCGCTGCACGAAACGGCGGCGCTGCTGCAGCAGGGCTACGAATGGGGGCTGGAATCGGGCGACCTGCAGTTCGCCCACTCGTGCCGGACGCAGCGATGCGCCGTGCTGCTGGACCTCGGAGAGCCGCTGGAGCGAGTGGCTGCGGAGGCGCGGGCCGCGCTGGAGGATGCTGAGCGATCCGGCCAGCTGCTGGCGGCGGCGCTGCTGAGGTTGATCTACGCGGCGGCCGGCGAGCTGGTCGAATGGCCGTTGGCGGCCCTGCCCCCGCCGCCGGAAGCCGTCGCAGGCCTTCAGGACGCGTTCGATCGCGGCGCCATGCCGTGGTGGTCGAGCCTGGATGTCGTGATCGAGATGCGCGAGCGCTACCTGTGCGGACACCACCGCGCGGCGCTGGACGCCGCATCGCGGTTTAACCCGGTGGCTTGGAACGCCGGCCAGAGCTACCTGGCGACTGAGCACCGCTTCTACCGCGTGCTGAGCAGTGCGGCGCTGTACGCCACGCGCAGCGAGACGGAGGACGCGGGCGCCTGGGATGAGCTGCAGGCCGACGTCGAGCTCTTCGCCACATGGGCGCAGCAGTGCCCGGAGAACTTCCAGCAGCGCCACCTGCTGATGGCGGCTGAGCTCACTCGTCTCGAAGGCGGGGACCCGGCGGCTGCGCAGGCGCTGTACGCCGATGCGGCCGACGCGGCGCGCCGGCACGGGTTCATGGCTATTGAGGGCCTCGCGAATGAGTTGGGCGCGCGCCATGCAGCGGCGACGGGCGACGCGTCAGCCTCGGTCGAGCTGCTGCGCCAGGCGCATGACTGCTATGCGCAGTGGGGCGCGTCCCGCAAAGTCCGCCAGCTGGAGCAGCGCCACCCTGAGCTGGTCGCCCCTGCCCCTGAGACATCCGAAATCCTTGATCCACTCGATCTGTCGAGCGTCATCAGGGCGTCGCAGGCGATCTCCGGTGAAATTCACATAGAGCGCCTCGCTGTGCGCCTTCTGCAGCTGATGATCGAGCACGCGGGCGCTGAGCGCGGCTGCCTGCTGCTGAGCCGCGGCGACGAGGCATGGCTCACGGCGGAGGCGGCGGTCGAGGGCGACCGCGTGCGCGCTCGCAGGCTGGCGCCTGACGAGACGGCGTCGTTCGCGCCTTCCGTCGTGAACTACGTGCGCCGCTCCGCAGAGCAGTTGATCGCCGACGATGCGCGCTCGCTCAACCGCTTCGCCAGCGACAAGTACGTGGCGGCCTATCAGCCGCGATCGATCGCCTGCGTTCCGATCGCCACCCGCGGCGACACCTCGGCGGTGCTGTATCTGGAGCACCGCACACTCAGCGGCGTGTTCACCCCCGAGCGAGTCGAAGTGCTCAGCCACCTGGCGACCCAGGCCGCGATCTCGCTGGAGAACGCTGGGCTGTACGCCGATCTGGAGATCGAGCAGCAAGCGCTCGGCGAGTCTGAGGCGCGCTTTCGCGCTGCGTTCGAGGATGCCCCGACCGGCATGGCGATTCTTGACGGCGAGCTCCGGCTGACCCGCCTGAACCGGGCGCTGACCTCCATCCTCGGGCACCAGGCGGCCGACGTGGTGGGTCGCGGACTGGATGCGATCATCGGCGCCGTCGCGGCGGATATCCCCGTGACCGCAGGGCGAGGCGGCGGAAGGCCGCCGGCCGAGCGACGTCTGCGACACGTCGACGGCCACTGGGTCCTGGCAAAGCTGACGATGACCCGTCTGGAGCAGGCCGGCGCGCACGCGCGGTTTCTGCTGCAAGTCGAGGACGTGACTGAGGAGCGCCGCCTGCTCGACGCGCTCGAGCATCAAGCCCTGCACGATCACCTGACCGGTCTGCCCAACCGAACCTTGTTCGACGATCGGCTGCGCCTGGCGATGAGCCGCGGCGCTCGTCGCGGAGGGTCCGTGGCGGTGCTGGTGCTTGACCTCGACAGGTTCCAGGTCATTAACGAGAGCATGGGCCACGCCGCCGGCGACCGTCTTCTCGTGGCTGTCGCGCAGCGCCTGGCGGCCGTCCTTCGGCCAGGTGACACGGCCTCGCGCTTCGGCGGCGATCGGTTCCTGGTGCTGTGCGACGACGTGCGCGGGGAGACGGAATTGGTCGCCATCGCCGAGCGGATCTCCGCGACATTCTCAGCGCCGTTCCCCCTCGGCGGTCACGAGGCTCATGTCACCGCGAGCGTCGGTGTGGCGCTGGCCCGCGGGGACGACGATCCCGCATCGGTCCTGATCCACGCGGACGCGGCGCTCAATCGGGCAAAGAGCCTCGGGAAGGCGCGGTACGAGCTGTTCGATGAGGACCTCGCGCTGCGGGCCATGGACCGCCTGCAGCTCGAGGCCGACTTGAGGGCTGCGCTGGCCGGCGGAGATTTTCTCCTGCACTACCAGCCCATCATCTCGCTTGCCGATGACCGCGTGCGCGCTGTCGAGGCGCTTCTGCGCTGGCAGCGCAGCGATGTGGAGCTGGTCGGCCCCGTCGAGTTCCTCGACGTCGCCGAAGAGACCGGGCTGATCGTGCCGATAGGCGCCTGGGTGGTGGCGACGGCCTGCCGTCAGGCTGCGTCCTGGCAGCAGGAATGGGGCGCGGAGGCGCCGCGGGTCTGGATCAACCTGTCAGCCCGGGAGCTGATCGAGCCCGGACTGGTCGACATGGTCCAGGGCGGGCTGACTGACAGCGGCGTCCAGCCAGGGGCCCTCGGCGTCGAGATCACTGAGAGCGTCCTGATGCAAGATGCGCAGACCGCGCGGGCGGTGCTCGAGCAACTGCACCAGCTGGGGATCGCGCTTGCAGTGGACGATTTCGGGACGGGCTACTCCTCGCTGGCCTATCTCAAGCGCTTCCCGATGGACGAGCTGAAGATCGACCGAGCCTTCATCGCCGGCCTCGGGCGCGATCCTGAGGATCCTGCGCTGGTCGCTGCGATGCTCGCTATGGGTCATGCGCTCGGCCTTGATGTCGTCGCCGAGGGCATCGAGACCGACGAGGCGCTCGGTGAGATCAGGACCCTCGGCGGCGTTCTGGCTCAAGGGTTCCTCCTAGGCGAGCCGGGGCCGCCTGCGCTCATCGATGCCCACTTGAGCCGGGCTCGGCGCGGCCCGCCTCCCCCTGACTGACGCGGAGCACGCCGGCCAGCGTGCGGATTGGCGCCAGCCGGCCGACTCGCGGCGCCCTGCTCAAACGCTCGAGCATGCGGTGGTGGCGCGGCAGCGGCCAATCTGGGTGGTCGGCAGGATCCAGCAGGTCGAGCGACAGTCCCGCCGCCGCGGCGCTCGCGCGCAGCGACCGCACGGAGATGTGCTGCGTGCGCATCCCGCGCAGCTTCGAGTAGCGAAATCGGCGATCAGCGGACAGCAGCGGCAGCCTCGCGAGCACCGCAAAGAGCGCGTCGCCCAGGCCGACCGGCAGCCACGGCGGGCCGACGATCCCGAGATGCTGCTCGACCGGCCATAGGCGGTTGGGCGTGACCAGCAGGATCACCCCGTTCGGCGCCAGGACCCGGCGCAGCTCCAGCAGGTATGCGAGCGGATCGGGAGTGTGCTCGATGACGTCCATGGACTCGATGACGTCGAAAGCCGCGTCGGGGAAAGGGAGGCGGCGCCCGTCGTAGGCCACGGCGCCGGCGCCGTCCAGCGCCGCGACGCGCAAGGCGGCGAACCTCAGATAGTCGTCGTCCACCTCGACGCCCACCGCCAGCGCGGCGCCGGCGTCGCGGTACGCCAGCAGCGAACCGCCGAATCCGCACCCTGATGACAGGAAGCGAGCCCTCTCCAGCGACTGGATCGAGCTCACGACCCCCGCCCACTGCCGGAATCGGTCGACCGACAGGAACGTCAGCAGCATCTGGTCATGGTTGAACTGGCCGCGAGACGGCGCCAGATAGGCGCGCACGGCGGCTTCGAACTCTGCGGGATTAGGGGTCGCGACGGCCATCGCCGAGCAGCCTATTCCCCGCGCGGCCGACGGGCGCATCCGCCGGCCGCCTCAGCCGTACGATGGGCGTGATGAGCGGCGCACGGATGCTGTTTTGGGTCACGCTCGCCGCGAGCCTCGCGCTCGCCGCGGCTGATGCGATTCCCCTGTCCTATGTCGTTGCCGGGCTGGCTGCCGTGCTGATCTGGCGCACCGGCACGGCGTCGCTGCGTTCGTTGCGCTCGGAGCACTCATTTGTCCCCTCCGGCGCCGCACAGCCGGTGGACTCGACCCTCGAACGGGTCGTCTACGCCTGCGAAGGCTGCGGAACGGAGGTCCTCCTGCTGATGCGAGGAACCGAGCTCCCTCCGCGCCACTGCGGGGAGCGGATGCTCGAGCGTCGCGAGCCCGTTGCGGCGCCGAACTGAGCCCTGCCCGTAATCCACAGTTGTGGAAAACACTGTGGGTCGAATGACAGAGGGCGGATTCTCGAACGCTCGTTCCGCGCCGGGTGACGGGTGCGGGGCGACCCGCAGCCTCTACTGCGTCAAGCAATCCACATGTGTGGAATTCCCTGGGGAGAACCTCATCGGTGTAGTTGCGCAGCGTGATCAGTCAGCGCCATTGCGCGAGCGTCAGCAGCCCGCTCGTCATGAGGGCGAATCCGACGATCAGATTCCAGTTCCCTCCGGGCAGGGCGATGATGGCGTTGAGCAGAACCAGCAGGACGCCCAGCCCGATCAGCCCGAGGCCGAGCCCGGGCAGCCAGCGAGGGCTCGGTTTGGGCTTGGCAGGTTTCGGCGGGATGTAGCTGGAGCGCTTCGACTTCGACTTCGGCACGACACGACCACCTTCTGGTTCGGACTTCGCTCTGCGGGAGCGCTCCGCTCCCAGCCCACCGCACCCGGGCAGCGCGGGAGGGTCACCGCTCCGATGCTACTCTCAGTCGCCAGGGGCATCCTGGAATGACTGACACTGACTCCAGCGACATCGCACGATCCCGTGACGGCTCAGCCGTCTCGCGCTCGCGGGGCGCGCTGTCCGCGGTCGCCCTGCTGCGAGCCATCGGATGGATCCTCATCGCCGCCGGCGCCGTCGTGGGCCTGTACGTCGTCTACTCGCTGTTCTTCACCGGCGTCGCGACGCAGTCCGCGCAAGGGGGTCTCTCGGACGTCTGGCAGCAAGAGGTCGGCAGCATCGCGCCCCCCAGCGGTGCGAGCTCAGATCCCAGCGGTGGGACGCCAGATCCCAGCGAGCCAGAGCCAGCGCAGACCCCGCCCGCCCCTCCCGCTCCTGTGGATCCCGGGGAGGCAGTGGCGGTGATCCAGTTCTTCCGGCCGGGCAGCGACCAACCGCCAGTCCATGATGAGCCGCTGTTCGTCGTGGAGGGCGTGACGCTGGGCGTCTTGACCAAGGGTCCCGGCCATTACCCGGACTCGGCACTCCCCGGTCAGCCTGGCAACTTCGCCGTCGCGGGGCACCGGACCACCTACGGCGCGCCGTTCATGCATCTGGACGCGCTGGTGCCCGGCGACGAGATTCATGTGACGGATCGGACGGGCGCGTCGCACGTGTACCGCGTCGTGCAGCAGCAGATCGTGAAGCCGTGGGATACCTGGGTCATCGGCGCAGATCCCCTCGGGCGCGCCACGAGCATGCTGACGCTCACGACGTGCCATCCGCGATTCTCCGCCAAGGAGCGCCTGATCGTGTTCGCAGAGCTCGTGAATCGCCACACCGCGTGAGTCGCCCGGTTCGCGTCGCGGTGGTGGCGGCGGCGCTCGTCGCGGCGGTCGCCCTCCTGTTTCTGGTGGTGTTCCCCTGGGTTGATCGCAACTTCCTGGCTGACCCCGTGCTGGGCAGCGGCGGTCGCGTCTTCGAGGCGGCATTAGGATCAGGCGCATGAGCGCGCGGATCTTCATCGTCGATAACTACGACAGCTTCACGTACAACCTGGCCCAGGAACTGGGAGAGCTGGGCGCGGACGTGGAAGTCGCGCGCAACGACGCATTCACCATCGACCAGGTCCGCGCGTCCGCGTTCGATGGAATCGTCATCTCTCCAGGCCCGGGCAGGCCGAGCGACGCGGGACTGTCGAACGAGGTCGTCAGCGAACTTGCCGGCGAGGTCCCCCTTCTCGGGGTGTGCCTGGGCCATCAGTGCATCGGCGAGGTGTATGGGGGAGACGTGGTCTCTGCGCCAGAGCTCTTCCATGGGAAGACCTCATTAATCCATCATGACGGCGTGGGCGTCTTCTCCGGGCTGCCCGTCCCCTTCGAGGCGACCCGCTACCACTCCCTTGTGGTCGACGCCGCGTCGGTGCCACCGGAGCTGCAGGTCACGGCGACCACGGCGGAAGGCCTTGTGATGGGCCTGCGACATCGCGACCTGCCGGTCGAGGGCGTTCAGTTCCACCCAGAGTCGATTCTCACCACCGCCGGCATGGACTTGCTCGCCAACTTCCTCCGCGGGGTCCTTCCCGCGCGCGCGCCGAGCATCGCCTGAGGTCAGGAGAGCTAGGCGGGCGTGCGGGTCCTGTCTAACTCGGGGTGGGCGTCGGGGTGGGCGTGGGGGTTAGAGTCGGCGTGGGTGTCGGTGTGGGCGTCGGTGTGGGCGTGGGCGTCGGTGTGGGCGTGGGCGTCGGCTCGGGCCCCTGGGAGACCACGAGGTTGACCAGCGATCCTCGCGGCACGACCTGGAAGGGCTCGGGGCTCTGGCTGACCACGAGGCCCTCGGGGATCGCCGGGTCGAACTGCTCGGTCACGGCGACCTGCACGCACGCCGGATCGGCATCCTCGCGCTGGCATGCGTTCTCCAGGAGGTTGCGCGCTTCTCCCTCGGTGAAGCCGCGCACATTCGGCAGTGTGACCGTGAGCGGGCCCGTCGAGACCACCAGCGTTACCTCAGTGTTGACGGGAACCGGCTGGCCTTGCGACGGCTCGGAGCGGATCACCCGCCCTTCCTCCACCTCCGTGTGGCTCTCGCGGACGGCTGGCCCGATGCCCAGCTGGGCTTCGCGCAGCGCTGTCTGCGCCTCCTCCTCAGTCAGCCCTGCGACCTCGGGCACTTCCGTGAGCGGCGGTCCCGTGCTGTAGGTGATCGTGACCAGCGTGCCTTCGGGCGCGAGCGTCAGCGGCGGCGGGTCCGTGCGCACGACCTGGTTCGGGCCGTGGTCCTCGGACTCCACCTGCTCGCCGAGGGCGGACTCGAAGCCCGCTGCCCGCAGCTGAGTCTGGGCGTCGAGAATGTCGAAGCCCACCACGTCGGGAATCTGTATCCGGGAGATCGGCTCTTCCGCGAACAGATTGGCGAGCAGCACGCCGGCGGCCGCGAAGATCGCGAGCAGCAGGATCGCGAGGAGCACGTAGCCGGCGGTGCGCCGGCCGCGGCCATCCTCGGCGTCGTCGTAGTAGTCATCGTCGTCGTAGTACTCCTCCTGCGGAGGGGGCACAGCGGTCCCGCGCCGAGTCAAGACCTCCGTGTCCGCCGCCCCGGCGGCCTGGAATGTGATGACGGGCGGGGCGGATACGGGCAGGCCCTGCGCCGCTCGCTGCAGATCTGCGTTGAAGTCGCGCGCGGTCTGGTACCGCTCGGCGGGACGCTTGGCCATCGCCTTCATCACGACGGCTTCGAGGGCGCCCGACACCTCGGGGTTGAGGTGGGTCGGCGGGACAGGGTCCTCAGACACGTGCTTGTAGGCCAGCGCGACCGCGGAATCGCCGTCGAACGGCTGGCGACCGGTCAGCATCTCGTACAGCACACAGCCCAGGGCGTAGACATCCGTGCGCCGGTCGACCTCCTCGCCCTGCGCCTGCTCTGGCGCGACGTAGGCGGCCGTGCCGAACACCGCTGCGGTCTGGGTGATGTTCTCGGCGTTGACCGCTCGCGCGATGCCGAAGTCCGCGACCTTCACCTGGCCCTCGTCCGACACCATGATGTTGGCCGGCTTGATGTCGCGATGCACCAGGCCCCGCTCATGCGCGTAATGCAGGGCCAGCGCCGCATCCCCGGCGACCTCGGCCGCCCGCTCGGGGAGCACGCCCTCGCGGCGGAGCACATCTTGCAGCGTGCGGCCGGCGACGTACTCCATGACGATGAACGGCCGACCGTTCTCCTCGCCCGTGTCGAACACCTGCACGACGTTGG
Organism: Egibacteraceae bacterium; assembly: GCA_035513815.1. Taxonomy (GTDB): domain Bacteria; phylum Actinomycetota; class Nitriliruptoria; order Euzebyales; family Egibacteraceae; genus DATKBU01. The sequence continues at coordinate 7,000 of DATKBU010000243.1, read as the reverse complement.
GATGGCTCAGGCTGGCCGCTGCCTGCGCCTCACGGCGGAAGCGCTCGAGGAAGGAGGCGTCGTCCGCGTAGCGCTTATGGAGCACCTTGACGGCGACATGGCGGTCGAGGATCTCGTCGTAGGCCAGCTCCACCTCGGCCATGCCGCCCTGGCCCAGCAGCCCGCGCAGGACATAGCGCCCGCCGAGCACGCGGCGCGCGCTGTCCCCAAGTCGCGTCGTCTCATCCATCCGCTGCCGACTCCTATCCGATCATGATCGTAATGGTCCTGGACCAGCCGGTCCGCTCACTCCTGCGGCGCCAGCGCAGCCTGGAGCGCTGCGCGGGCGATCGGAGCGGCCACCCGCCCGCCCGTCGCCTCGTCACCGACGTCGCCGCCGTCCTCCACGACGACCGCCACGGCGACCTGCGGATCTTCCACTGGCGCGAAGCCGACGAACCACACCGTCGGAGGCCGGCCTTCGCCGGTCTGCGCGGTCCCCGTCTTGCCCGCGACCGTCACACCGTCGATCGCCGCTCGTTGACCGCTGCCTGATTGCACCACGCCGACCATCATGTCGCGAAGCGCCGCAGCGGCGAGGCGATCGACGGCCTGCGCATCGGACGCCCCGGGGAGCCGCAGCGGCTCGCCTGGAGGGAACTGGCGGATGATCCGTCCCGCGAAGTCTTCGACTTTCGCCACGACGCGCGGAGTGACCAGCACGCCGTCGTTGGCGATCGCCGCGGTGATCATCGCCATCTGCAGCGGCGTGACGCGGACGTCGCGCTGGCCGATCGCGCTCTGCGCCGTCTGAGGCGGGTCCAGCTCCTTCGGAATGCGGCTGGTGGCATGAGGAAGCTGGAATTCCCACTCGCGATTGAGGCCGAAGTCCTCCGCTTTGGCGATCAGGGCCTCGGAGCCCAGCTCCAGCCCGATGGCCCCGAAGGTCGTGTTGCAGCTCATCTCGAGGGCTCGGCGCAGCGTGATCGGCTGCCCGCCATTGCACAGGCCCCCGCCGAAGTTGCGGATCGCCGCATCAGTCTGCGGCAGGTCGAGCGCGGGAGGGTCTCCGAACTCCTCCTCTGGCGTCATCCCGGCCTCGAGGGCGGCGGCCGCCGTGACCAGCTTGAAGGTCGACCCTGGGGGATACAGCTCGTTGGCCGCGCGCGACAGGCGCGGATTGGCGGGGTCGGACTCGGTCTGCTCCCAGTAGTCCACGACGACGCTGCGCTCATGGCTCGCCAGCACATTCGGGTCGTAGCTGGGCGAGGAGACGAGCGCGAGAATCTCGCCGCTGCGGGGGTTCAGCGCGACGACGGCGCCGGCGCGATCGCCCAGCGCCTCCGCGGCGGCCCGCTGCACGTCCGGCCGGATCGTGGTGATGACCACGTCGCCGCGTCGCTCCTGACCGCTGAGCAGATCGGCGAGGTTGCGCGCGAACACCTCAGGTGCGCTGCCCACGAGATAGCTGTTCATGGCCAGCTCCAGCTGGCTGCGCCCGTAGATGAACGAGTAGAAGCCGCTGACATGTGCGTACAGCGGGCCATCGTCGTAGATCCGCTGGAAGCGCAGCAGCCCTTCGGTCTCCTCCGAATGGGCGATCTGGGTCGTCTCATCCGCCGCGAAGATGGCGCCCCGACGGATCTCGTACTCCTCGATCAGGCCCCGGGAGTTGCGCGGGTCCGAGGCCAAGTCCCGGGCGCGCACGACCTGGAGGTAATTCAGATTGACGAAGAGCGCCCCGAACAGCGCGAGCATCAGCAGCGAGACGCTGCGCAGAGGCCGGATCACTGTGCCGCAGCGCTGGGCTGAGGGGCCGACATCCGCAGCAGCAGCGCGATCAGGATCCAGTTGGACAGCAGCGACGATCCACCGTAGGACAGGAACGGGAGCGTGAGTCCGGTCAGCGGGAGGAGCCGCGTGACCCCGCCGACGATGATGAACACCTGCAGCCCGAAGATGATGGTCAGCCCTGCCGCAAGCAGCGCGCTGAACTCGTCCGGCGCCCGCACTGCGATGCGCAGGCCCCGACCGACGATCAGCAGGTAGCACAGCAGCAGTGCGGTGGCGCCCAGCAAGCCCAGCTCCTCCCCGAACGCCGAGAAGATGAAGTCGGTGGACACCACTGGGATGAACTCGGGCCGGCCCTGACCCCACCCCACCCCTGCAAGGCCGCCGGTTCCCAGCGCGAACAGCGACTGCATCAGCTGCCCGGCGCCTCTAGCGTCGAGGTTGTTCCACAGGTCCAGCCAGATGGTGATGCGCTGCTGGACGTGCGAGAACGCGCTGTACGCGAACGCCCCTCCGGCCGCGAACAAGGCCACGGCCACGGCGATGTACGCCGGGCGCGCTGTGGCGACGTACAGCATGGTCACGAACAGCCCGAAGATGAGCAGGCCGACGCCGAGGTCGCGCTGGGAGATCAGCACGCCGAGGCTCAGCGCCCAGATGGCGGCGATCGGCCCGAACGCTCTCGCTGGCGGAAGCATGAACGGGCCGAGCCGGTTCGTCGCCACAGTGAGAAGCTGCCGCTTCTCGGCGAGGTAGCTCGCGAAGAACGCCACGAGCGCCAGCTTGGCCAGCTCGCCGGGCTGGAATGAGAAGCCGAGGAAGCGCACCCACAGCTGCGCGCCGTTGATCTCCACCCCCACCCCCGGAATCGACGGCAGTAGCAGCAAGACGATCGCTCCCGCCCCGATCAGGTAGCGGTAGTTATCCAGCACCCGATGATCGCGCAGGACAGCCAAAGTCAGCACGAACACCGCGATCCCCGCGACCGTCCACACCGCCTGCGCGGGGCCGAGAGGCTCAGGCGGCTGTGCGCGCGCTGCGAGGGCGAAGTCGATCCTGCGCACCATCACCAGACCCAGGCCGTTGAGTGCGAAGGCCAACGGCATGAGCAGCGGGTCGCCGCCCGGCGCGAGCCGCCGAGTGACGATATGGGCGACAGTCGCCAGCGCGATGAGAGCGGCGCCGTAGGCGAACAAGTCGTCCGGCAGCTCGGGCGCCTGGCTGAGGCCGACGAGCCCATATGCCGACAGCACGACGATGACGGCCAGCACGAGCAGGCCCAGCTCGACATTCGCCCGGCGCCGGGCCGCAACGCGCGGGGCAGCCGGGGCGGCGGCGGTCACGGCTCCGGTGACTGCGTCGGGACGCGCTCGATGTCTGAGGACGTGTCCTGTCCGGTCGAATCCTCCTCGAGCGCCCGCTCCTCGACAGTGCTGCGGTAGGTGTCGATCAGCCGCTTCGCCTCGCCGAGAGTGCCGACGGGGATCCCGTCGCCCAGGCTGGACTGGTTGCGCACCGGGAGGTCCGCGATGCGCACGTCGGTGGTCTCGGCGACCCAGTGCAGGGGCACACCGGCGACCTCCTGCGGCAGGCCCTTGAAGACCGCGACCTGCCCGCCTTCCTCGCCGACGAAGTAGGCGCGCGACAGCAGGAACCACCCGCCGCCGAAGATGACTCCGAGCAGCACGATGGCCGCCATCACCATCGCCACCCCGCGTCGTCCCCTGCTGGTCGCGTCGACCTCGGCGCTGCGCTTGAACCCCTGCTGGTCCCCGTAGCGGCCCATCTTGGACGCCCAGTCCCCGCCGGTCTCCTGGCGAGTGCGGATCTGCTTCGGCGGGGTGTCCGGCCCCTTCTGCCGCACGGGATCCAGCTCCTGCGTCGTGGCCGAGCCCGAGCCCGCGCCGACCGCTGCCACCTGGTGAGCGCGGTCGCCGTCAGCGCGCACGACCACCACGCTGATGTTGTCATGGCCGCCCCGCGCATTCGCAGCATCGACCAGTGCGCGGCAGGCGTCTGCCGCCTGCGTGTGGGTGCGCAGGATGCTGGCGATTCGCTCGTCGCTGACCAGCCCCGAGAGGCCGTCGGAGCACAGCAGCACCACATCGCCTGCCTGCAGCTCGATCGGGGGCAGCGTGTCGACTTCGATTCGAGGCTCCACACCGATCGCGCGCGTGATCACGCTGCGTTGCGGATGAGTGGCGACCTGGTCCCGCGACAGTCGGCCTTCCTGAACAAGCTGCTCGACGAGCGTGTGGTCGGTCGTGAGCTGGTTGATGCGCTCGCCATAGCGCAGCAGATATGCCCGGCTGTCGCCGACATGGCCGACGTGAAGCTTGCCGTCGCGGAGCAGCACCGCGGTCAGCGTCGTGCCCATGCCCTGGAACGACGGGTCGCTCGCTGCTTTGTCGATCACGCTGCGGTTCGCCTGGCGGATCGCCTCGGCGAGCGCGCGCGTGGCTTCCGCCTGGTCAACGAAATCCCGGCCGTCGAGGTCGGCAATCGGCTGGAGCGCCATCTCCGAGGCGATCTCGCCGGCCTGGTGGCCGCCCATGCCGTCGGCGACTGCGAAGACGCTCGATCCCGAGAACAGGTTGTCCTCGTTCTGCTCGCGGACTCTGCCGGTATCAGTGAGCGCGCCCGCGGAGAAGGTCAGCTCGCTCGTGCGCTCGGTCACCGCGCGCTCCCAGAGCTTGGGTCCCAGGTCACTTGCGGACCTCCACGACGGTCTTGCCCAGCGTGACCTGGTCCCCGGCGGCGATCGGCATAGGCGAGCCGACCTTCACCTGGTTGAGAAATGTGCCATTTGTCGAACCCATATCAGTCACCAGCCACTGGTCGCCGTCCTGATGGACCTTGGCGTGCAGCTCGCTGATGTACGGATCGCGCAGTGCGACGGTAGCCGAGTCTTCGCGCCCGAAGGTGATGTCCTCGCCGTCGAGCGGCAGAACGATCGGGCGCTCCCCAGGGCTGTGGACCACGAGTTCGCGCGGTCTTGACCGTGAGCGAGTCGGCCGCTGCCGCTGCGCCATCCGCGCGGGGACCCGCCGCGCACGGGGATGAGCTGCGGGGGCCGTCATCATGTCCCGGGCGACAGCGCGAACGGCGCGTGCGACGAACACGTACAGCAGCAGCAGGAACATCCCCTGCAGCAGCGTGTGGATGATGGGAGGCACGGGTCAGCCATCCGTGACGAACAGCATCCGCACCGAACCCAGCTCAAGCTGATCCCCATCGCGGATCTCGGCATGGCCGACATCCTCCCCGTTGACTCGCACGCCGTTGGTCGATCCCAGATCCTCAATCGACCAGCGCTCGCCGCTGCGCTGAATCCGAGCGTGGCGACGCGAGACCGACGCGTCATCCAGCGTGATGTCGCACTGCGGGAGCCTGCCGAGGGTCATCGTGCCTGAGAGCGCGAATCGGGCACGGTCGCCGCCGATAAGATGAAGCGCCGCGCGGCCGCCCTGGTCCGCCGCGGGCAGCACGCGCGTTGCGCCGTCGCCCCCGGCGTCGAACGCCGGCTGAGGGACGGGCGAGACGGATGGTGCCGCAGGCGGCGCCATCGGCGCCTGCGGGGTCGGGGGCACGGGCGGAACAGGTTCGCGACGCGGTGGCGCAGCCGAGGTTGACTCGATCTTCCCGCGCACCTCATAGGTGCCCTCGCGCACCGACTCGTCCGGCACGAGCTCGATGCGCACGCGGCCCTGAAGGCGCCAGCCGCGCTCCTTGGCGCCGCGCCGCACGACCGCTGCCAGCTCAGTCTCCAGAGAGTCGGCGAAGCCGGAGAAGCGCTGCAGGTCGGTCTCGTTGAGGGCGAAGCGGTAGACGTTCGGCACGAACACGCCGTCGACGCCGACCTGCTGATAGTTCGCCGCGTAGCGCTGCACCGCTTTGGCAAGCTCGACCGGCTGCAGACCGGATTTGAACAGGCGCGCGAAGAAGCCCTCGACCGCCCCCTCCAGTCGGTTCTCGAAGTCACGAAGAATGTTCGCCATGCCCGGCTGAAGCCCTTCGCCGTCGCAGTCCTGCCCTTGCTCTTCCCGTTGTGCGACAAGTCTAGAGGCCGCGGCCGGCCGGGCGGGGTGTCCGATCGAATGACCCGCCGTGGCCCGTATCCGAGGCCCCTGCTAGACTTCGCGAGCGCCCGAGATCTGGGCGCTGCTCGGGCGAGTGGCGGAATTGGCAGACGCGCAGGATTCAGGTTCCTGTGGGCTTCGGCCCTTGGGGGTTCAAGTCCCCCCTCGCCCACCAACCTTCGGGCTAGCCCGGTGGCGCAGCGCCTCACGCCAGAAGTCATTCCGCGGTGCCGTCGCCAGCCTCAGGCCCCCCGTCGAAGCGATAGCCCATCCCGCGCACAGTCGTGATCGCTCCGGCGCCGAGCTTGCGCCGGAGGTATCCGATATAGACGTCTACGACGTTTGACCCCGGGTCGTAGTCATAGCCCCAGACGTGGCTCAGCAGCTGCTCCCTGCTGAGGACCTGACCGGGATGGCGGATCAGCACGTCGAGCATGGTGAACTCGCGGGCCGTCAGGTCGATGTCACGGTCGCCGATCCTCGCGACCCGGGCGCGCAAGTCCAAGGTGACCGCACCAGCGGTCAGCTCGGTGACCTGCGCCGAGGGCTGCTCGCGCAGGCGGGCGCGCACGCGCGCCAGCAGCTCGTCGAAGCGGAACGGCTTCGTGATGTAGTCGTCCGCCCCGGTGTCGAGCCCTTCGACGGTGTCCTCGACGGCGTCTCGGGCGGTCAGGATGATCACTGGGACTGCGCCGCCGCGGCTGCGCAGCCGCCGCAGGACCTCGATGCCGTCCATGCCGGGAAGGCCAAGGTCGAGGATCACGAGATCGAACTCTCCGCTGGCGGCGCGCAGCAGGCCTTCTCGGCCTTCGACGGCGCGAGCAGTCGTGTAGCCCTGCGCATGCAGCCCTTTCTCCAGGAAGGAAGCGATTCGGGGCTCGTCCTCCACGAGCAGGATCCGGCTCATTCCCCGGCCTCGGCGATGATGCGCACCGCCGCCGCCTCGGTCGGCAGCACGATCGAGAAGGTCGCCCCGCCGCCTGGGGTCTCTGAGATCTCGACCTTGCCCTGGTGCGCCTCGGCGATTGCCTTGACGATCGCCAGCCCGAGCCCTGCGCCCTCATCACCGCGGCCGTTGTCGCCCCCCCTGGCGAAGCGGGCGAAGATCCGCTCTTTGTCCACGGGGGCGACGCCTGGGCCGCTGTCGCTGA
>DATKBU010000242.1:0-4293 GCA_035513815.1 Egibacteraceae bacterium | reverse complement strand
CTGCTGTTCGACCTGGTCAGCGAGGGCAACCGGGCGCTTGAGGCTGGACAGCGCGAGCAGGCGGGCGCGGCGCGGGCGGTGTTTCTCGAGCTCGCAGGTGTGCTCGGTTACCGTTTCGAGGCCTCGGATGCCGCGGGCGGGGAGCTGGTCGCCGCACTTGTGCCGATGCTGCTCGACGTCCGCGAACAGGCCCGCGCGCGTCGGGATTTCGCTCAGTCCGACGCGATCCGGGATGCGTTGAACGCCCTGGGCGTCACGGTCGAAGACTCGCCGGCTGGGCCGCGGTGGCATCTGCAGCGGCCGACTGCGCCCGCACGCGACGCGCCCGCGCCCGCCTCAGACGCGTCCGCCTAGCCGATGCCGCATGTCATTCCCGGGCGGCGGTCCGTCGCCGAGGCGCTGCGCGCGGGCCGTCGGCTGCGCAAGATCCATCTCGAGCGCACCGAGGGCGCCCTGGGGGTGATCGCGGAGGCGGCGCGCGAGGCCGGAGTCCCCGTGCGCAGCGCGACCCGAGACGAGCTGGATGAGCTCACCGGCGGCGTGCGCCATCAGGGCGCGGTCGGCATCGCCGAAGCGTTCAGCTACGCGTCGCTGGAGCAGGTGGGCGACTCGGATCTGCTCGTCGTCCTCGACGGTGTCACCGACCCGCAGAACCTGGGCGCGATCGCGCGCAGCGCCGAAGCCGCCGGCGCGGGGGGGCTCGTCATCTCCCGCCGTCGCAGCGCGCATGTCACTCCCGCGGCCGAGCGCGCGGCGGCCGGCGCGTTCAGCTGGCTGCCAGTTGCGGAGGTGCCCAACATTGCTCGCGCGCTGGCCGATTTGGCCGAGCGCGGCGTGTGGTCGGTGGGCCTGGACGCCGACGGGCCGCCGCTGTGGGACTGCGAGCTGCTCGACGGGAAGGTCGCGGTCGTGCTGGGCGCGGAAGGCAAGGGCCTGTCGCGCCTGGTCGCCGAGCGCGTCGACGCGCTCGCGTCGATCCCCATGCCCGGGAGGCTGGCCTCGCTGAACGTGTCCGCGGCCGCCGCTGTGGCCCTGTTCGAAGTCGTGCGTCGGCGCAGCCTGAATGACTGACGTCTGCGTGATCAGCCGAGCCGTTATCGTTGTCGCGATGAGCACAGCGTCGGGCAGCCGGTGACCGCAGCGCAGATCGCGCTGGCCGTTCTGGCCGCTGCGGCCGCCGCCGCCGCCGCGTGGGTCATCGCGACCTACAACCGGCTGGTCCTTGCGCGGAACAAGGTGGGCGAGGCGTGGGCGGGCATCGACGTCCAGCTGCAGCGCCGCGCCGATCTCGTCCCGGCTCTCGTGGATACCGTCAAGGGCTACAAGATCCACGAGCAGAGTCTGCTCGAGTCGGTGACACAGGCGCGGGCCGGCATCGCCCGTGCTCGCGGTCCGCAAGAGGCCGGCCAAGCCGACGATCAGCTCGAGGCTGCCCTCGGCGGGCTGTTCGCGGTGGCCGAGGCCTACCCGGACCTGAAGGCGAGCGCGAATTTCCTCGAGCTGCAGCGCCAGCTGACCGAGCTGGAGGAGGAGATCTCGTTCGCGCGCCGCTACTACAACGCGCTGGTCCAGCAGCTCAACACTCGCCTCCAGTCCTTCCCCACGCTGCTGGTCGCCGGGCTGCTGGGGTTCCGTCCCGCCGAGTACTTCAAGGCCGACGAGGCCGACCGCGCCGTGCCGGCGGCGGAGTTCGGAGGATGATCAGGTTGCCTCGGCGGCTGCGACGGGCGGGGGTCCTCGCAGCGCTGTCGGCAGGCTTGGCGCTGTGGGGGGCGGCTCCCGCCGCGGCGCAGGTCGACGACGGCTGGATCATCGAGACCTTCGACGTGACGATCGACGTCGCGCCGGACGGCTCGCTGCGCGTGATCGAGGAGATCGCCGTCGATTTCCGCGACCTCCAGCGGCACGGCATTTACCGTGATATCCCGGTGCGCTACCGGTTGCCCGCGGACACCGATGTTGCGCTGCCCGACGGGCGGCAGGCTGATGAGTTCGTCCGCGCGATCGATATCGGGGACATCTCGGTGAGCTCGAGCGCCCCTGATGACGTCGAGGCGACCAGGCCCGGCCCCGGGGCGGTCGGGGGCCACCTGCTGCGCCTGCGCATCGGAGATCCCGACAGGACCGTCACCGGCCGCCAGTCCTACCGCATCGCCTACACCGTCCGCGGCGCGCTCAACTCGTTCGACACCCACGAAGAGCTGTACTGGAACGCCGTCGGCAGCGGCGACGGCGGCTGGCCGGTCCCGATTGAGCAAGCGACCGCCACCGTACGAGGGCCGCAGATCGCGCAGACGACCTGCTTTCGCGGCGCGTTCGGCGCGACTGCGCTGTGCGAGGCCGCGGCGAGCGGGTCAGATGCGTCATTCGCCGCGCACGGGCTTGGGCCGCGGGAAGGCCTGACCGTCGTGGTCGGCTTCGCGCCGGGAGCGGTCGAGGTGCCCGAGCCGCTGCTGATTGAGCGATTCAGCTTTTCGGCGGCGATGGCGGGCAGCCCTTTCGCGATCCCTCTGACGGTGCTCACCGCGCTGCTCGCGTTCGGGAGCGTGACCGTGCTCGCCTTCCGTCAGGGCCGTGACCGGATCGCCAGGGGCGCGGTCAGCGTGGATGGGCGCGTGGAAGGACAGTCCGGCGACGGCGGTCGGCGCCGCCCGCTGTTCGCGCCGAGGGCGGTGCCGGTGCAGTTCCGCCCGCCTGCAGCGCTCCGGCCCGGACAGCTCGGCCTGATCGTCGACGAGCGGGTGGACCCGGTCGATCTCAGCGCCACCATCGTCGACCTGGCGGTGCGCGGGCACCTGAAGATCGCCGAGATCGAGAGCAAGACTCTGTGGATCAGCCGCGCCGATTGGCGCCTGACCCGCACCGAGAACGCCGAGGACAAGCTGCTGGGCTACGAGAGCCGCCTGCTCAAGGGTCTGTTCTCCGACGGCGACGAGGTCGACCTGTCCGACCTCAAGGGTAAGTTCGCCGGGGACTATCAGGCGGTCAAGAGCCAGATCTACAACGATGGAGTCAAGCGACGCTGGTTCAACAAGCGGCCGGACCACACCAGGTCACTGTGGCTGGGCCTGGGAATCGGCGCGGCGGTCGTGGGCGTGGGGCTTTTCGTCGCCGCCACGGTGCTGTTCACGAGGATGGCGCTCGCGGCCGTCCCGATCGCGCTGGGCGGGTTGGCGCTGGTGATCGTCCATCGCTGGATGCCCCATCGCACCGCGCGCGGCAGCCGCCTGTTGACCGAGACCCTGGGCTTTCGAGAGTTCATCGTCACGGCCGAGTCGGGTCGGATGGGCTATGCCGAGGACGCGAACCTGTTCGTCGAGTATCTGCCCTATGCCATCGTCTTCGGTGCGGTGGACAAGTGGGCGAGGGCGTTCGCCCATCTCGGCGCGGCGGCGACCGCGGGCGTGGGGGTCTGGTACTACGGTCCGCACATGGGCGCGGGACCCGACCTGTCGCGGCTGTCCGCCGGCCTGTCGGACTTCTCCTCCAAGGTCGGGGGCACGCTGCCGACCGCGCCGCCCAGCAGCGGTGGTTCGGGGGGTGGCTTCAGCGGCGGGGGAGGCGGGGGCGGGTTCGGCGGAGGCGGAGGCGGCAGCTGGTGATGGCGGGCGTTCTCGGCTGACCCGGCAGAGCGCGCAGCCTGGGTCGGTCAGTGACCGAGTTCCTGCTTCAGGCGCACAATCGGGCCGATCGGGGTGGGGTCGCGATCCAGTGCGATCGCGGTGTAGACGCTGGCCAGGTCGACCAGGCCCAGCAGCGACGCGAGCCGGGCCAGGGGCGCCGTTCCGCGGGCGACGAGCTCCTCGCGCCACGCGAAATGCTCATTGACCAGGCGCTGCGTGATCGAGAAGCGGGCGCGCACTCGCTCATGCTCGCCAAGCGGGTCGCGGATCCAGACGACTCCCCGCACGTCGGCGCCTTTTGACCGGGGCCAGGCGACGATCTCGTTGTGGTTCATCTCAGGCAGCTCACCGGACAACGCGGGCAGCTCGGCGTTCTCGTTCAGCTGGCACTTCAGCCGATAGGCGGCGACGCTTCCCAGTCCGGCAGCCCCGTACAGCGCGGCCAGCCCCCCGCCGGCGAGCCGGGATGCCAAGCGCTTCGCAGGGTTGTCGACCAACGGAACCGCGCGGGCGTAGTCGCGTCCGACCTCGCGCAGCAGCGCAATCGCTTCGTCCACGCCGTCGTCGAGACCGAGCGCTGCCAGGACTGGAGTCACAAGCCAGCCGAGGCGATGCCTGGGCTGACCGCCGCCTGCGACCTCGACCCATGGCAGGCCGCGCTCCCGGCACA
>DATKBU010000241.1:0-5050 GCA_035513815.1 Egibacteraceae bacterium | reverse complement strand
CGGGAGGTGTTCGCCGTGCCCGGCTCGATCAATCTTCCGACGAGCCAGGCGCCCCTGGCGCTCCTGCGCGACGGCGCGCAGCCGCTCACCCGGCTGGAGGACGTCCTCGACGCGCTGCCTGCGATCGGGCCGACCCGTCTCGCAGATCCGGCGGGCGGTATCCGCGCGCCGCTGCCGCCTCGTCTGGACCCAGCGGCCTCGGCCGTGCTCGATCTGCTGTCGGCGACGCCGTCCAGCCCTGGCCGCCTGGCCGCCGCGGCCGGGCTCCCCATCAGCCAGATCATGGCCGCGATCTCCGAGCTGACGCGCATGGGCGTGGCCGCCGCGACCGCCCGGGGCGTCGTCGCCGCGGCGGGCACGCAGTCGCGACCAGCTGGCCCCGCGCCGCGATGAATCCAGCGTGCGTCGCAGTAACGGCACCGAGGCTGGATTCGGGGACCCTCAGGCGCGTCAGCGATCCACGAGCTGTCAGCGTCGACGGGCTCGGGCACGCTGCAGGCCGATCGCGCCGCCGCCGACCGCGACCGCCAGCGCACCGCCAGCGGCGATCCAGCCCAGCGGCGGGCCCTGACCGGCGACCGGTTGGTCCAGCGGAGGGTCCGGCGCGGCGCCTGGGGTCGCTGCCTCATCGCTTGGGGGACTGGGCTCACCGACGGCCAGCAGGGTCTCCGCGTCGATCTGACCGCACAGCGAGCCCTGCCAGACGCCGTCGACCTTGTCCAAGAGCAGCCCCCCGCGCTGGCCCTGCTGCATCTCGATCCCGCATGAGACTCCGTCGGCGGCGGAGCCGACCTCGAGCCGCTCCGGCAGTTCGCCCTTGACGACCGCCTCGACCTCGAAGATCCACCTCGCCAGGCCGAGGCCCGCGTCTTCGCGGGCGAGCGCCGTGCCGACGAACGCCGCGCCGGAGTTGCCCAGCGCGTCCTGGAGCATCGACGGGTCCCTCATGTCGATGCAGCTGCAAGCTCGCGCCGGCGCAGCAGTCCACACGTGCATCCCTAGCAGCGCGACCGCCGCGAGCGCAGCCGCGGCCCGACGCAAGCTTCTCATCGCCTCTCCGTTCATCTCGGATGGCACGGCGGATCGCCGAGCATGCAAGTTCGACGGCGTGATCGGGCTGAAAGTTTCCACGGTGCGCGCCCGCTGCGCAGATGGATCGGCTGACGCTCTCGCCAGAGCCGGCGTGCGCGCGGAAGCCCTGAGGGGCTTCATTGAGCCGTGTCGCCACCCTCCGTCCGGACAAGGGTTCCCCGGCTCTGCGCCCTCACCCGTGTAACAATGCCCCCGCGTCTTGACTCTTGACGCACGGGTCGCTTTGAGCAAGGCTAGAGTTACTTTCCGTGCACTGTTGTTGCAGGGGGGTCTATGGGGCTGGTTGAGGCACTGCCGCTTCCGCAGCGGTTGCCGCCGGCGTGGGCGCATGCCCTGGCGGCCTACTCGGCCCACCTGTCCGACGAGCGCATGCTCGCCGCTCACTCGGTCGCGGCATACGAACGAGATGCTCGCCAGCTGGCGGGGTTCTGCAGCGAGTTCGGGATCGCCGACCCCGAGGAGGTCGTCCCGCTCGTGCTGCGGCGCTATCTGTCGGCTCTCGGCGCCGCCGGGTACGCGCGCGCCTCGATCGGGCGCAAGGCGGCCGCGGCGCGCAGCCTTTTCCGCCTCCTCGCTCAGCGCGGCCTGGTCACGACTGACCCGGCGGTTCACCTCGGCACGCCCAAGAGCGGTCGTCGACTGCCGAAGGCGCTGCGTCCGAGCCAGGTCGCCGCGCTGCTGGGCGCGTGCGATCTGCGCACGGCCATCGGGCTGCGCGACCGCGCGCTGCTCGAGCTGCTTTATTCCAGCGGCGCCCGCGTCAGCGAGGCGACTGGTCTCGATCCGGACGACATTGACTTCGGCGCGGGCGCTGTGCGGCTGCTCGGCAAGGGCGACAAGCAGCGCCTGGTCCCGCTCGCCGAGCCCGCGTGCCAGGCGCTCGAGCGCTATCTCGGGGGGGGAAGGCCAGAGCTAGCCAATCAGAGCAGCCCTCCCGCGGTCTTTCTCAACACGCGCGGGGCACGGCTGTCTCCCCGCGACGCGCGAACCGCCGTCGCGCGCGCAGCCAGCCGGGCCGGCCTGGGCGCGGTCTCGCCGCATGCGCTGCGGCACAGCTATGCCACCCATCTGCTGGAGGGCGGCGCGGACCTGCGCAGCGTCCAGGAGCTTCTGGGCCATGCAGCCCTCTCCACGACCCAGGTCTACACCCACGTATCGCGGGACCATCTGCGGAGCAGCTATGAGCGCGCACACCCCAGAGCCTGAGCGGCGCCGCTGATGCAGGCGGCGCGCTCAGCCAGCACCACCGACGGTCCGGTACGGGCCGGGAAAGGCCGCGTCTCCAATGACCCGGATGTGGTGCTGCTGTGGGAGCGCTACAAGCAGGATCGGGAGTCGACGACTCGAGAGCGCCTGATCCTTCAGTACTCGCCGCTGGTGAAATACGTGGCGGGGCGGGTGTCAGTCGGGCTTCCGGCGACGATCGAGCACGCTGACCTCGTGTCCTACGGAATGTTCGGGCTGATCGACGCGATCGAGAAGTTCGATCTCGACAAGGGCGTGAAGTTCGAGACCTACGCGATCGCGCGGATCAAGGGCGCGATCATCGACGAGCTCCGCTCGATCGACTGGATCCCGCGCAGCGTGCGGTCAAAGGCGCGGGATGTTGAGAAGGCGCTGAGCGTGCTCGAGGCCCAGCTGCGGCGAACGCCCACCGAGCAGGAGCTGGCCGACGAGCTGAGCATCAGCGTCAAGGAGCTGCGCAGCACGCTCACCCAGGTCTCGCTCGTGTCCATCGCCGCGCTCGACGAGTCCTTCTCAGGAGAGGACAGCGAGCGGCAGGCGCTGATCGACACCCTGCAGGATCCGCGAGCCGCCGACCCGGAGTCCAGCTACGAGGATCTGGAGCTGCGCAGCATCCTGGGCGAGGCGATCAACCGCATGACCGAGCGCGAGAAGACCGTCATCGTCCTGTACTACTTCGAGGGGATGACCTTGGCGCAGATCGGCCAGGTTCTCGGTGTCACGGAGTCAAGGGTCTGCCAGATGCACACCAAGGCGGTGCTCGGGCTGCGCACCCGCCTGATGGAGCGCACGACCGGCTGACCCGCGCCCTGGCCCCAGGCGCGCCGCCTCATTCCGAAGTCACCCCTGCGCGTGGTGCTCGGTCGGCGCGATATCCCCAGGGCCCGGCCACATCGCTCGCGCCGGCAGCGGCGGGCTCCTACCTTGTCGAGCCAGGTCGATGATCGGTGGGTGCGGTCCGCCGTGCGCGCGAGTCGGGGGGGAGATGGCGATATCGAGGCTTCGCGAGCTGCTCGCTGCGCCTGGACGGCCATTCCCGGCGATAGGGCTCGCGCTCGCGGCGGCGGCGACCGCGGTGCTGCTGCCCTCGCCGCGCGCGCAGGCCGCGTTCAGAGCGGAGGCGACGGCCGGCGGCTTGGGCGCGGGGGGCCAACCAGGGGGCGAACCGGCGGGCGAACCGGCGGGCGAACCGGCGGCCCCAGTCCGCGCGCGGGAGACGTCGCCGCCTGGCCGGGAAGGGTTCGTCCGACCTGTGCCAGGTCGCCTCGTCCGACGATTCAGCCCGCCCTCGTCGCCGTATGCAGCCGGCCATCGAGGCGCAGATCTGGCCGCCGCGGCCACCGATGCGGTGCGCGCGGCGATGGCCGGAACGGTCGCCTTCTCGGGCGTGGTCGCGCACGTCGGGTGGATCACGATCGATCACGGCGGAGGCCTGCGCACGACCTACGGGCCGATCGAGCCGAGAGCGGTGCGCGCCGGCCAGCGCGTGGGCGCCGGGCAGCGGCTCGGCCGGCTGGCGGCGGAGGCGCACCACCTTGACTGGGGCGCCATCCTCAACGGGGCCTACATCGATCCCATGAGCCTCCTCGGGCGCTGGGAGGTGCACCTACGGCGTCCCGGAGCACCCTGGGCCGTGCGTTAGGACGGCTGCGGCCCGTCGTTGTATGCTCGGGCACGCAGTCCGGCTCCGGTCGGACGGTTCCCGCTGCCCTCGGGCAGCCACTTCACAGCACGCGCCGCGGGGTCCGCGGTCCTCACGCTCCGCCAGCGGGGTCGAGGAAGGATCCGTCGCCGCCGGGCCTCGCCCCGACGGCCGGGCGCATGCGAGGACTAACCGCACAGCGGTGAGCGGACTCGGCGGAAGCCGGGTGCGCCTGGCCGCACAAGCAAAGGATCAACCGCAATGTCTGTCGTCAGCATGCGCCAGCTCCTCGAAGCCGGCGTGCATTTCGGCCATCAGACGCGCCGCTGGAACCCCAAGATGAAGCGCTTCATCTTCAGCGAGCGCAATGGGATCTACATCATCGACATCCAGCAGACCATCGGGATGCTGGAGCAGGCCTACAACTTCGTCCGGGACAGCGTCGCCAAGGGCGGCACCGTGCTGTTCGTCGGCACGAAGAAGCAGGCTCAGGAAGCCATCGAGCAGCAGGCGCTGCGCGTGGGGATGCCCTACGTGAACTACCGCTGGCTCGGCGGGATGCTCACCAACTTCGAGACCATCCGCACTCGGCTGACGCGCTTGCGCGAGCTCGAGGACATGGTCCGCGACGGGACCATTGAGCTGCTGCCGAAGAAGGAGGGCCTGCAGCGCGAGCGCGAGCGCGAGAAGCTGGAGCGCAACCTCGGCGGCATCCGCGGCATGACGAAGCTGCCGGCCGCAGTGTGGGTAGTTGACACCGTCAAGGAGCACATCGCTGTCAAGGAGGCGAACCGCCTCGGCATCCCCGTGGTCGCCGTGGTCGACACGAACTGCGATCCCGACGTGATCCAGTACATCATCCCCGGCAACGACGACGCGATCCGCTCGGGCGCCCTGCTCACCCGCCTGATCGCCGACGCGTGCGCCGAAGGCCATCAGCTGCGAGCAAGCCGCAGCCGCGACGATGTGGCCGCAGAGCAGGCCGCGGCCGCCGCAGCCGCCGCGCAGGCGCCGGTCCGCGCCGCCAAGCCCGAGGCGGAGCCGCTGGCCGAGTGGGAGATCGCCCTGCAG
>DATKBU010000240.1:0-6325 GCA_035513815.1 Egibacteraceae bacterium | reverse complement strand
GCCTGGGAAACTTCACGGCCGAACCTTAGCCGGGGTCGCCGCCACGCGGTGCCCCGGCGGTGGGGGCGTCGACCCCGGTCAGGGACCTCGGTAGCATCCGTCCATGGTTCTTCCGCTCCCTGGCACGGCACCTGCCGTCGTCGCCGTGCCGGCACCAGGCTCGGGCCCCGGATACTGGGCCGGAGCGCCCAGCGCCGTGCTCGACGAGAACGGCGGCTTCGTGCTCGCCGACGGCAGCCACGAGCTGAGGACTGAGCATCACCCGGCTGGCCAAGCGCCCATGGAATAGGCGAGCGGCTGGCTCGCGGTCATGCCGCGGCGGCCTGTCGTGCCAGGCCGGCCATCCCACGCGCCGCCTCGGCCGCTGATCGGCCGCCTACAGGTTGCCTCGCAGCTCCTGCTCGCGCTCGATCGCCTCGAACAGCGCCTTGAAGTTCCCCACCCCGAAGCCGCGCGAGCCGTGGCGCTCGATCACCTCATAGAAGACGGTCGGCCGATCTTGCACGGGCTCGGTGAAGATCTGCAGCAGGTAGCCCTCGTCGTCCTGATCCACGAGGATGTTGTGCTCGGCCAGGCGCGCAAGGTCCTCATCGATCGTGGACCAGTCCAGCCGGGCGCGCACGTCGTCGTAGTAGGTGTCGGGCACGCGCATGAAGCGCAGGCCGTTGGCGCGCAGCGCCGAGACGGTCGCCACGATGTCGTCGGTCGCCAGGGCCATGTGCTGCACCCCAGGGGAGCGGTAGTAGTCCAGGTACTCCTCGATCTGGGACTTGCGCTTGCCCTGCGCCGGCTCGTTGATCGGCAGCTTGATGCGCCCTTCGCCGTCCCACAGCACCTTGCTCATCAGAGCGGTGTACTCAGTGGAGATCGCCTGGTCGTCGAAGTGCACCAGCTGGGAGAAGCCCATGATGTCGGCGTAGTAGCGGACCCAAGTGTTCATCTGGCCGAGCTCGACGTTGGCCACCACATGGTCGACGTGGCGCAGGCCGACGCCGTGGCCCGCCGGCACCGTCCACACCGGGCGCAGCCCTTGGGCGTCGGCGTCCGCGGCGCCCACCGTCTGGTAGCCCGGGGCGAACGGGCCGGAGTAGTTGGAGCGGTCGACGAACGAGTGCAGCGTGTCGCCGTAGGCCTTGATGGACGCGGTGATGATCTTTCCGTGATCGTCCTCGGCCACGGCGGGCTCGCTCACCGGCTGGGCCCCGCGGGACACCGCGACCCGGAACGCCTCCTCGGCGTCGGGCACGCGGAAGGCGACATCGCGCACGCCGTCGCCGTGGGCCGCGGCGTGGCGGACGGCCCCGTCGTCGGGCGCGAGCCCTGCGGTCAGAACGAAGCGGATGTCGCCCTGCTCAAGCACCCATGAGGCGGCGTCTCGCCGGCCGGTCTCCGGCCCCGCGTAGGCCACCGGAGTGAACCCGAAGGCTGTCCGGTAGTAATGGGCCGCCTGCTTGGCGTTGCCGACGTAGAACTCGATGTGGTCATAGCCCAGGATCGGCATGAGGTCGGTCATGTGGATCGCTCCTCGAATCGGGTCAGGCGATTGATTCAGGGGGGGCGTCGGGCTCGGACTGGGCCCCGCGGCGCCCCCAGGTCCACGGGTAGTCCGCGTCCTCGCTGGCCAGTGCGGCCGGCCCGAGGTTCAGCGGGCGGAAGGTGTCGACCATGACCGCTAGCTCGTCGGTCATCTCCTTGCCGATCGACGCCTCCACGCTGCCCGGCTGCGGGCCGTGGGTGAAGCCGGATGGGTGCAGGCTGATCGAGCCCAGCTCGATGCCGGCGCCTTTGCGGCTCATGAAGTCCCCGCCGACGTAGAACAGCATCTCGTCGCTGTCGACGTTGGCGTGGTTGTACGGCGCGGGGATCGACTCCGGGTGGTAGTCGAACTTGCGCGGCACGAAGCTGCAGATCACGAACCCGGGCCCAGCGAACGTCTGATGCACATGGGGCGGCTGGTGCACGCGGCCGGTGATGGGCTCGAAGTCGGCGATGTTGAACGCGTACGGGTACAGGCAGCCGTCCCAGCCGACGACATCGAACGGGTGGTGCGCGTAGGTGTAGCGGGTGAACCCGTCGCGGTGACCCACGAGCACGTCGACGCCTTCGCCATCGGCCAGAAGCGGCTCGGCGGGCGCCCGCAGATCCCGCTCGCAGTACGGGGAGTGCTCGAGGAACTGGCCTTTGGCGGACAGGTAGCGCGATGGCGGGCCGATGTGGCCGCTGGCGTCGATGATCATGACGCGCAGGGGTTCGGCGGCGCCGTCGGGGATCCAGCGGTGCGTGGTGGAGGCAGGGATGACGACGTAGTCGCCCGGGGCGACGTCGATCGCGCCGAAGATGGACTCGAACCGTCCGCGTCCTGACTCGACGTAGACGCACTCATCGCCAACGGCGTTGCGGTACAGCGGGCTTGGCTGATCGGCGGCCGCGTAGGACAGCCGCACATCGGTGTTGGCCAGCAGCAGCTGGCGGCCCCCGACGATGTCGCCGCCGACTTTCAGCTCGTGGGTGCGGAAGTGCCGCGGCATGAGCGGATGGTTCGCCTGCTGGGCGTCGGGCTCCCGCTCAACGGCCGCCGCCGACGTGATCGCGGTCGGGATGTGGCGGTGATACAGCAGCGCCGAATCGGAGCTGAAGCCCTCCACGCCCATCAGCTCCTCGGCGTACAGCCCTCCATCGGGCCGGCGGAACTGCGTGTGGCGCTTGTGCGGAACCTCTCCCACGAGCCGGTAGTACGGCATCTGCGGACTCCTTGCGGTCAGCGGAGCGCGTGCTCGCGAGGTCGGGCGCGAGCTCCGATGGCGAGGCGGCGGCTGGCCTGCTCTGCCGCGGCGCACGTCGCACGCGCCAGCAGGGCTTCGTCGGGGAAGCGATTGACCGGCGCCACGACGCCGAGGCTGGCTTGCGCCCACCCTTCGCTGTCGCGTATCGGCGCGGCCAGCCCCGAGGCCCCGAACTGGAGCTGATCGTGGGTCACGGCGTAGCCGCGTTCGCGCACCACCGTCAGGGATCGACGCAGCGCGCGAGGGCTGGTCGCCGACGCAGCGACGCGCTCGACCGTCTGCGAGGGGGAGAAGGCGAGGATCGCCAACCCGTGCGCCGCCAGTCCCAGGGAGTGGCGAAAACCCGGCTGGTACTGGACGCGGACCATTCGGCCGACGGCCAGAACCTGGTCGAGGGCCACCGCATCGTCTTGATCCGCCACGCTGAGGACCACGGTCTCGGCGAACGCCTCGGCGAGCTGCGCCATACCGGGCCGCGCGGCCTCGCGCACCGACTCGTCGACATGCCCGCCCAAGGTCAGCAGCGCCGACCCGAGGCGGTACCGGCCATCGTCGGCCCGGCTGACGAAGCGCCGAGCCTCGAGGGTGGCCAGCAGCCGGTGCGCGACGGTGCGGTTGACGGGGACTCGGCGGGCCAGCTCTAGGGCGCTCGCGGGGCCGCGCTCGCCGAGATCTTCAAGCAGGGCGAGCGCCTGGTCCACCGTCTTGGAGATCTCAGGCATGAACCCTCGGCAGCGCAGGCAGTCTGTTCGATAAACGAACATCTTGTTCGAAACCTGATCGTCGCCTATGTTCATGGGCATGTCAACCGCCGCAGCGGCAGACGCGCGGATCGCGCTGCTGTCGGGCCTGATCGACGATGCGGGACTGTTTCCCCCCGCGGCTCTGGCCATGCCGATGGCGGTGGCTGAGCATTCCCGCGCCGACGCGGGCCCCTACGCCTGGATCCAGGGACGGTTTCTGTGCCCCGTCGAGCGGCTCGGCGAGCTGGTCGCGGCGCTTCCGCTCGGCGCCGACTGGGGACTCGGCGTGATCGCCGGGGACATCCCGCTGTTCGGCCTCGAGGGACGGCTCGAGCGGGGTCTCGCGCAGGTAGCGGCGGCGGTCGAGTCAAGCGGCGGTCGCCTTCGCCTCCAGGCCCTGGAGTTTCGCCTGCCCCCCGAGCCGGTCGACGTGGCCTCAGTGCTGCGGGCGGTCTCCTCAGCCGCGCGGCGTGTGAGCCTCGGCAGCGGTGTCGAGCTGTATCTGGAGGCGCCGCTGGGGCCGTCGTGGATCGCCACGCCGGCGATGGCTCGCGCGATCGCCGAGGCGCGGACGGGCTGGCCGGACGGTCCCTGCGCACCCCCGGGCGCGAAGATTCGCTGCGGCGGGACCGCCGAGACGACGGCCTCGATCGCTGAGCTCGCCAGTTTCATCGCCGCCTGCGCGGCGGCGGGGGCCCCGTTCAAAGCCACCGCCGGGCTTCACCACCCGCTGGCGCATCGGGATCCGGTGACCGGCGACCATGCGCACGGGTTCCTGAATGTCGCGGCCGCGACCGCCCTGCTCGCTGGCGGGGCGCTGGGCCCCGGAGAGCTCGAAGACGTGCTCGCCGAAACCGATCCGAGCGTTCTCTCTCTGTCCGCGCACGGGCTGTCGTGGCGGGGACGATGGGCTCGCGCGGGCGTGATCGCCCGGATGCGCCGTGAGCGGCTGCGCTCCTACGGATCGTGCAGCTTCGCCGAGCCGATCGACGACCTGACGGCGCTCGGCGTGCTGCCGCTTGAGGAGGATGTCGCCTAGTGGCGTCCGCTGACTCGTGGGCGCCGGTGGACGCTGGGAGCGACTTCCCGCTGGAGAACCTGCCCTACGGGATCTTCAGCCGCACCGGCCAGGCGCCGCGCGCGGGCGTGGCGATCGGCTCGAACGTGCTTGATCTGTCCGTCGTGGCGGTGGAGGGCCTTCTGGACTCAGCGGTCGAAGGGGCCGCCGCGCTGTTCTCGGCCGACAGCCTCAACCCGTTCATGGCGCGCGGTCCGCAGGCGTGGAGCGCCGTGCGTGCGCGGCTGGCGCAGCTGCTCGACGTCCGCGATCGCACGCTGCGCGATCTCGGGGTGGCCGAGCGGGCCCTTGTGGCGCAGCGCGCCGTGTCGCTGCACCTGCCGTTCGCGGTGGCCGACTATGTCGACTTCTACTCCTCACTGCACCATGCGGCGAACCTGGGGCGCATGTTCCGCCCGGACGGGGAGGCCCTCCTTCCCAACTGGCGGCACCTGCCGGTCGGCTACCACGGGCGCGCGGGAACGGTCGTGGTCAGCGGCACCGGAATCGCCCGGCCTCACGGGCAGAGCAAGCCGCCAGGCGCCGCCCTGCAGTTCGGGCCGACCACCCGGCTGGACCTCGAGCTGGAGGTCGGCTTCGTGACCGGGACTCCGACGCCGCTCGGCCAGCCGATCCCCGTCGAGCGCGCGGAGGAGCACATCTTCGGGCTCGTGCTGGTCAACGACTGGAGCGCGCGGGATATCCAGGCGTGGGAGTACCAGCCGCTCGGGCCGTTCCTCGGCAAGTCGTTCGCCACGTCGATCTCCCCCTGGGTCGTCCCGCTCGCCGCGCTGGCGCCGTACCGGTGCTCGGCGCCGGCGCAGGATCCGGCGCCGCTGGGGTACCTGCGGGGGGCCGGCGACGCCGCAAGCATCGATCTGTCGCTGGAAGTGGCGCTGCAATCCGAGGCCATGCGGTCAGACGGCCGGCCGCCCGAGCCGATCGCGCGAGCCAACCACCGCGATCTGTACTGGACGATGGCCCAGCAGCTCGCCCACGCGACGGCCAATGGCGCCTCGACGCGCACCGGCGACCTCTACGCATCGGGCACCATCTCCGGCGAGGACGCGGCCGCCGTCGACCTCCGCGACGGCCCGCCTGCGCTCGGCAGCCTCATCGAGCTGACCTTGAACGGGCAGCGTCCCCTGACCCTGCCCGACGGGTCGCGGCGCACCTTCCTGGAGGACGGCGATACGGTGCGCCTTCGCGGCTGGTGCGGCGGCGGGGATCTGCCGCGCGTCGGCTTCGGCGAGCTGACGGGGACCGTCCTTCCGGCCGCGGACGCCCGAGCCCCGGGCGGGTAGGGAAGCACTCGACGCTCCGGCTACGCTTTCGTCGCCGTTCGCCCCGAGGAGGCACCATGGCCGCGCAGCCCTCGACGCCGTCCCGTGAGGCGCTGGCTCGCGCCCAGCAGGCGCTGGGCGAGAAGGGGATCGATGCGCTGCTCGTCGGCCCGGGCGCGGACCTGCGCTATCTGACTGGCTATCACGCCCTGCCGCTGGAGCGGATCACCCTGCTGGTCGCGCGGGCGGATGGACGGCACACGCTCCTGGTACCCAAGCTCGAACGGCCGAGGGCCGAGGCGGCGGGGGTGCCCGAATCGGTCGAGATCATCGACTACTCCGAGACCGATGATCAGGTGTCGCTTGCCGTGGCGCAGCTTGCCGATCTCGGCTCCGCGCCTCGCCTCGTCGTGGGCGACCAGCTCTGGGCGATGTTCCTGCTGCCATTGCGCGAGCGGC
>DATKBU010000239.1:0-3000 GCA_035513815.1 Egibacteraceae bacterium | reverse complement strand
GGGCGGGCGAGCGCCAGGAGGCGACGGTGGGGGAAGGGCTTCGCGACCTGCCGGTCAGCGTGGAGCTGGCCGGTGCGCTCGGTCAGGAGGTCGCCGCCTGGGTCGAGATCGAGGCCGGATGGCAGCTCGTGAGCGGAGACGGAGGGCTGCCGCCGGCGCTCGTGCTGGCCGACGCTGCGCGGCCCGGCGCGCCGTGCGTGGTCGTGACCGATGGACAGCCGACCGCCGCCCAGATCCGCGACGCCATGCTGGACGGCGCGATCGATGTCGTCGGCTGGCCGGACGATCGCCAGCGCCTGATCGACGCGCCGCTGCGCGCCCGGCCGCGCGAGCGTCGCCGCGACGGGCCCTCCCTGGTGCGCGTCGCAGGTGCGGCCGGCGGCGCCGGCGCCTCGAGCCTGGCGCTGGCCATCGGCGGGCTCGCCGCCTGGTCGGGGCATCGGGCGCTGGTGATCGGCGGCGATGACCTGCTCGCGCTGTGCGGGCTGGCGCCGTGGTCGGGTCCGGGCGCCGCCGAGGTCGCCGCGCAGCCGCCCGCCGATGCGGCGGCCGAGATCGACGCGCTGTCTCGGCCGGTGCCGTCCGTGCCGGGATTGCGCATCCTCGGCGGCGCGGGCCATGACATAGCCGACGTGAGCGAGTGGCCGGTCGACGCTGTCGTGGCGGATCTCAGGACAGTGTCGTCGAACAGCCCGCCAGGGCTGGCGATCGCGGACCTGGTGGTCGCCCGGCCCGACGTCGGGCTGCGCGCGGCGGCTGGCTTGCCGGGCCGCCCGCCCGTGATCGTGATGGGCCAGGGTCCGTTGGACAGATCAGGGGCGCGGCGCGCCCTCGGCCGCGCCCCATGCGCATGGCTGCCCTCGTCGACGCGCGTCGCGCGCGCGGCCCTTGCCGGCCGCGTGCCCGCGGGGCTCCCGGGATCGTGGCTGGCCGCCTTGCGGCGCGCACTGCTGAGGGCCGGCTCGTGAGCGCTGGGGCCCCTGCTGCCGCTGTGCAGCTGGAGCGCGTTCGCGTACGCGTCGCCGAGGATCGCGCGCTGGCCGCGCAGCCCGACGGCGCGGTTGGGATGGCTGCGCTGCGCTCGGCCGTGGCCCGCGCGGTCCGCGATGAAGGGGTGCTGCTGGCGCCTGACGCGCTCGCGCGCCTCGTGCGCGAGCTCTCGGACTCCCTCGCCGGGCTCGGGCCGGCTCAGGCGCTGCTGCGGGACCGCGACGTGACGGACGTGATGATCAATGGTCCGCACGAGGTCTGGGTCGAGCGGGCGGGTCGCCTCGAGCGCGCCGATGTGCGCTTCCCTGACGCGGAAGCGGTCCGCCTGGCCGTGCTGCGCATCATCTCCCCGCTGGGACTGCGCTTCGATCGGGCGCGCCCGTGGGTGGACGCGCGCCTGCACGACGGCAGCCGGCTCCACGCCCTTCTGCCGCCGCTCGCTCCTGGCGGGCCCGTCGTCACCGTGCGCAAGTTCGCCTCGGTGGCGCCGAGCTGGGACGATCTTGCGCGCTGCGACGCTGTGCCCCGGGAAGTGGGCGCGCAGCTGCGGGACGCGGTTGCGGGCGGACGCGCGATCGTGTGCTGCGGTCGGACGGGAACCGGCAAGACAACCCTCCTCGGGCTTCTGCTGGGTGAGGTCGACGCGCGCGAGCGCGTGATCGTGATCGAGGACGCGCCGGAGCTTCGGCCTCGCTGCCCCCATGTCGTGCGGCTGGAGACCCGCCCGCCCAACGCGGAGGCGGCTGGCGAGGTCACGATCCGCGACCTCGTGCGCCAGGCCCTGCGCATGCGCCCAGATCGCATCGTCGTCGGCGAAGTGCGGGGGGTGGAGCTCGTCGACGTGCTGCAGGCGCTGGCGACCGGCCATGAGGGCTGCATGACGACCCTGCATGCGAAGGCGGCCGAGGAGGCGCTGGTGCGCCTGGAGGGGATGGCGCTGCTGGCGGGACTGCCACTCGAGGCGGCGCGCGCCCAGATCGAGGTTGGCATCGATCTCCTGGTCGTGCTGTCGCGCGGCCCCGACGGTCGCCGAGGGATCGTGCAGCTCGCCGAGATCGCCCGCCGGGGCCACGATGGCCCGCTTCAGGCGCGCGATCTGTGGCGGCGGGAGGGCTGGAGGTGATCAGGGCCGGTGCCCGGGCCGGGGCTGTCGAACCGCTCGACGCGGTCGTGCTTGGCGAGATTCGCGCCGCGCTCTCGGCCGGGGCGGCGCCCGCTGCGGCCCTTGCAGCGGTGCGCAGCGGACCGCTGGAGGCCGCGGCCCGAGCGGCCCGCCTCGGCAGGCCGCTGTCGGAGATCGCCGCGGCGACGGGCACCGGGGATGTGACCGCCGACCTCCTGGTGCGGGCGCTCGCGCTAGCCGAGCACGCCGGGTCAGGCGCGTGCGAGGCCGTCGATCAGGCGCTCGCCGCGATGCGATCGGAATGGGCGCTGGCGCGCCTGCTGGCGGTGCGAACGGTTCAGGCTCGCGCGACCGCGGTGATCCTGACCGCGGTGCCGGCGCTGGCCTGGGCGCTGCTGGTGGCCACAGACCGCTCGACGGTCGCGTTCTACGCCACGCCGCTCGGGCTCGCGACGGGCCTCGCGGCGACGATCCTGGCCGCCGGAGGGTTCGGCTGGTCTCGCCGGATCGTCTCCGCGGCGCAGCGCGCGGCCGGTCGGGCCGACCCGCTGAGCGCGCCGCAGCCGCGCCCGGACGTCGGCCGAATCCTCGTCGTTGCCCTGCCCGCATTCGCGCTGGCGTCCCTCGCGCTGGGCTTCGGCGCAGGACTGCTGGCGCTGGTTGCCGGCGGCGCCGTCGGTCTGAAGCGGGGGTCGCCGCCTGCGGACGAGCAGTCGTCGGACGGCCGGAGTCGCCAAGCAGCACGGGACGCCCGCACCCGCGCCCGCGCCGGCGTCGGCGCCGGCGGCGCTGCGGAAGCAATCGAGCTCGTCGCCACCGCCCTGACCGCCGGCCTGGGCCCGACCGCTGCGCTGGCCGCCACGGCGCCGCTGGCGCCTGAGGCGGCG
>DATKBU010000238.1:0-6765 GCA_035513815.1 Egibacteraceae bacterium | reverse complement strand
CGCCGCGCCAAGTGGTCTCGCCGTGGGTCACAATGAGACCCTACGCCAGCGTGTCGCTGCTTCGCGACGCCGAGCGCGGGCTTCGCTCACACGGGTCGCCCAGTCGCGGTGAGGTCTGCCGTGTCGCGACGGGAACGGAGGCGTGCCAGGACATGACCGGCCAGTTGCCCAGCCTCCCGTTCACGGATGCCCCCTTCATCTTCGCGATCCTCATGAGCATCATCCTGCTCACCCCGATGATGGCCGAGCGGGCTCGCGTGCCCGGCATCGTCGGTCTCGTGCTGGCTGGCACCGTGGTCGGCCCGCATGGGCTGGGGCTGATCGAGCGCAGCGGCATGATGGCGACGCTTGGCGCCGCAGGGCTGCTCTATCTTCTGATGCTCGTCGGCCTGGAGCTGGACCTCGGCGAGTTCGCCAAGAACCGAGCAGTCTCAATGGTGTTCGGACTGCTGACGTTCACGGTGCCGATGGCGGTGGGGGTGCCGGTAGGGCTCGCGATGGGCTTCGGCCTCCTCCCGTCGCTTCTCCTGGCGTCATGCTGGGCCGCCCACACGTTGCTGACGTATCCGGTCTTCCGCCAGTACGGATCGCACCGCAGTCGGTCGGTGGCGGCATCCGTCGGGGCCACGATCATCACGGACACGGCCGCGCTGCTCGTGCTCGTCGGCGTGGTGCGCGCGCATCAGGGCGATCTCGGCATCGCGTTCTGGCTGACCCTTGCTCCGAGCTTCGCCGTGCTTCTCGGCGTGACGCTGTGGCTCCTGCCCCGGTTCGGCCGCTGGTTCTTCTCAGGCCTCGGCCAGGATCGGTCGGTGCGCTTCCTGTTCGTTCTGGTGGCGCTGTTCGGCGCGTCGGCGCTCGCCCAAGTGCTCGGGATGGAGGCGATCATCGGGGCGTTCCTCGCCGGATTGGGCCTCAACCGCCTGGTGCCTGACGGCAGTCAGGTGATGGAGCGGATCGACTTCTTCGGCTCGCAGTTTCTCATCCCGCTGTTCCTGGTCTCAGTCGGCATGCTGATCGACCCGCTCGTGATTCTTGATCAGGGGACGATGAGCACCGCTGCAGCGTTCGTCGCCGTCGCCCTCGGCGCCAAGCTTGTGGCCGCGTGGCTTGCCGGGCGGCTCTTCTCTTACCGCGCTGAGGAGATCGGGGCGATGTTCTCACTGTCGGGAACCCGCGCGGCCGCCACACTTGCGGCCGTCATCGTCGGCCTCGACGTGGGGCTGATCGGTGCCGAGACCGTAAACGCGGTCATCATCGTCATCCTGGTCACGGCTCTCGTGACGGCTTGGTCCGCGAACCGCTACGCCCCTCGCCTGCCTTCCCCAGCGCCGGCTCGGAAACTCGGCGGCTCGGTGATCGTCCCGATCGCCCGTCCCGAATCGATAGCGCCGCTTCTGCGCCTGGCTGCCTCCATCGCGCGGCCCGACGGCGGCTTCGTGGTCCCGGTCAGCGTCGTCACCGCGGATCGCTCAGAGGAGGCTGTGCTCCAGGCTCGCGCGCGCAGCGCCAGCGCCGAATCGACTGCCCTGTCCTTCGGCGCCGAGGCGCACGGAGTCGTTCGCATGGACGCCTCGCCTGCAGCCGGGATGCTGCATGCGGTCGCGGAGCATTCGGGGTCGCTGCTCGTGCTGGGATGGAAAGGGCACAGCAACCGCCGCGAGGCGCTGTTCGGCGGGATCATGGACGATGTCGTGGAGGGAGCGGTCGTGCCCGTGCTGATCGCTCGCCTCCTCGACCGTCCCGTCAACGGCGTGCTCCTTGCCATCTCCGAGGCGAACGCGTCCCCGGCCGGCGCTGCGAGCCTCCTGCTGGCGGTCGCCGCGACGGGCCGCTACTCGGCCGATGTCCGAGTGGGCGTCCGCGTGGTGACGAACAGCCCCGATCCGGCCGTTGCCCAGCTCGTGCGGCGCGAGCTCGGGGTCGAGGCGGTGCGCGACGATCGGCGCCGCTCGGCGTTCGTTCCCGATATCGCGTCGCCCGACGAGCTGATCGTGATTCCCGTGAAGCCGGAGGCGACAGGGCTGCGCGGCGCGGCTGAGCGGATCGCCAGGCGCGTGCCGGGAAACTCAATCGTCGTTGCTATGGACCGGCGAGGCATGCCGGGGTGGCCGAATCGCGCGGGTGCCGACGAGGCCGCCTCGCCAGCGAGCGCCGCCCCGGCTACACCACCACGCTGAGGCTGTCGGAGCGACAGCTTCCGAGGCGCTGGCGATACTCCTGCCAGGCCGCGGCTAGCCGGTCGGCCGCCTCGATCAGCACCTCGGGGGGCTGACCGAACGGCACGCGGATGTGGTCGCGGAAGCGGCCGGTCGGCGAGCACACAGAGCCCGCGATGATGCCGACTCCGTGGCGCGCAGCGATGTGCGCGAAGTCTGACGCATCTCCCTGTGGCAGCCGCACCCACAGGCACAGCCCGCCCTGCGGCGGGGTCCAGGTCCACTCGGGGATACGCTCAGTGAGGGCGGTGGACAGCACATCCAGGTGCTGCGCGATCCGCCCCCGGCGCAGCTCGGCGATCTCGTCGCCGCGCTCGAGCAGATGGCGTGCGATGAGCTGGCTGGCCACGGGCGTGCCGAGGTCGGCAATGGCCTTCAGCCGCGCGATTCGGGCGAGGAGAGCTTCGGGCGCTCGCGCCCAGCCGATCCGCAGCCCGCCCCACATCGTCTTGCTGGCCGACCCGATCGTCACCACTCGGGCCGCGGCGTCGCCTTCGGCGAAGCTGGCCAGTGGCGGAGGCCGATGCCGCGGCGAGAGCTGCGTCTCGGCCAGGCTGCGGTCGTCGACGACGACGACATTGTGCTTCGCCGCGATCTCCATCAGCCGCTGACGAGCCAGGATCGGCATGACGGAGCCGGTCGGGTTGTGGACTGAGGGGATGGTGTAGATCAGCCGCGGGTGATGGCGCTCGACGACGGCTGCGAGCTGCTGAAGGTCCATCCCGACCGGGGTGGACCCCACCGTGAGCAGCCGGCCCTGCTGGGACACGCATGTCTCGACCGCGGCAGGATATGTCGGATCGGAGACCACAACGCCGTCTCCAGGGCCGATGACCAGCTGGAGCGTCAGCGCGATCGCCTGCTGCGCACCGGAGGTGATCAGCACCTCCTCGGGAGTCGTCGCAAGGCCCGAGTCCGTGATGCGCTGGGCGACGACGCTGCGCAGCTCCGGGATCCCCAGGACGTGGTAGCCGTGGCCGTCGCGGAAGCGCCGCAGATCAGAGTGCGCCAGCTCGAATGCCTCGTCGGGGAGATCATCGCTGCCGACCCAGTAGGCGCCGCGCAGGTCGATCACCTCTTCGCTCGGGGCGAGATCCCAGCGGAAGACGCTCTCGTGAGGCAGCGCGCTGGTCAGATGCGCCTCTCGCGGGCCGGTCACGGGCGACCCAGAGGACAGCACGACCGTGCCGCTGCCATGGCGGGTCTCGACTAGCCCGCGCCCGCGCAGCTCGTCGTAGGCGGCCATCACCGTCCCTCTCGAGACGGCGAGGCCCGCAGCGATCTGGCGCTCGGCGGGCAGGCGGGTGTCTGGTCCGAGCTGACCGGAGCGGATCAGCGCTTCGACGCGGTCGGCGAGTGCCTTGTACAGGATCTCGTCCGTGCCATTCCATTCGCCCAGGCGGGCGGCGAAGTCGCGAGCATCGATCTCAAGCACAGCCACTTCTCCTCAGATTGGACCACTGGACTATAGACCAGTCGTGGCAGTCTAGCGACAGGTCAAGCGGTGCGCCATACATAAAGAGGGTGATCCCATGTTCTCCGTCGACTGCCCGAGGCACAATTCGCGGGTGCTGATCTGGACGTCTTCGATCGACGCGATCCGTAACGTCGACAGGGAGATCCACGTCGACTTCCATTGCACCTGCGGCTGGGAAGCGACGCTGGTCACCGGTCGTGGCGTTCAAGAGCGGCTGATCGAGGATCCTGACCGCGTCGGCGGCGAGCGCGTGCCCGCCTTGACTGGTCCACTCGCGTCCTGAATGGTCTACTCCGGATCATCGCCCGCCCGTGAGCCGCTGCTGCGCTGGCGGACGTCGCGCCCGCAGCTGCTGCGTCTCCTGGCGGGCCTGTGGCTGTTCGGCACGGGCGACGCGCTGATCATCGGCGCCCGGCTGGGCAACGCGCCGTGGACGGTGCTCGCGGAGGGCGTCTCGCTGCGCACGCCGCTGCTGGTCGGCGCGGCGACGCTGGTCATCGGCGTCGTCGTCCTGCTCGGATGGATCCCGCTGCGAGAGCGCCCCGGCCTGGGCACGGTGCTCAACGTCATCGTCATCGGCGTGGCGATCGACGTGATGCTCGCCCTGCTCCCGGCGCCGGCCGGGCTCGCCGCGCGCTGGGCCGCCCTGACTGCGGGGATCGCGCTGGTCGGCGTCGGCAGCGGGCTCTACCTCACCGCGGCGCTGGGCCCTGGGCCGCGTGACGGCTGGATGACCGGGCTCCATCGCCGCTTCGGCTGGCCGCTGTCAACGATCCGGCTGGGCATCGAGTCCGGCGTGCTGCTCGGAGGGTGGCTGCTCGGCGGCACGGTCGGCGTGGGCACGGTGGCGTTCGCCGCCCTGATCGGTCCCGCCGTCGGCGCTTCCGTGCGCCTCGCGGGCGCGCGACCGCTTACTGGATCCGCCCCGGCCAGCAGCGCCGCCGCGGCGCGGATCGGCTAGGCCGGCCGCTCGAGACGATGGTGCATCTGTGATCCCAAGTGAGGCCTGCTCGTGCTGGGCGGCGCTCCCCCCGCCTACACTGCCGGTCCGTAGCTGCCGCGGAGGTCCTTGATGACGACGGCGGGCTCCAGTCTGCAGATCCGCCGCTTGGCGGCGTTCACCGACTCCCCTGAGGGCGGCAATCCCGCCGGCGTCGTCGTCACCGACGACGCGTTGGCGGATTCGGCGATGCAGGCCATCGCCGCCGAGGTGGGCTACTCGGAGACGGCGTTCGCGTTCTCCCCGTCGCAGGACCGCAGGCGATGGATGATCCGCTACTTCTCGCCAGTGGCCGAAGTGTCGTTCTGCGGGCATGCCACCGTCGCCACCGGCGTGGTGCTCGGCGAACTGGTCGGGCCGGGCGGCTACGCGCTGGAGACCGCGGGCGGGCTGGTCGCCGTCGAGGTTGGACCCGGGCCGGAGGGGCGGCCAATGGCCGCGCTGACCTCAGTGGCGCCCTCCGTCGAGTCGGCCTCGGGCCCGCTGCTCGAAGCGGCGCTCGGCCACCTGCGACTGGAGCAGGCGCAGCTGGACCCCCGCTACTCCTCAGCGGTGTCCTACGCGGGCGCGCGTCATCTGATCCTCGTGCTCGCCGAGCGCGACACGCTGGCCGCGCTGGACTACGACTTCGAAGGGCTGCGCGCCCTGATGGAGTCCGAAGACCTCACCACCGTCGCCCTGCTGTGGCGCGAGACCCCTCGCCGGTTTCATGCACGCAATGCGTTCCCGGTCGGCGGCGTGGTCGAGGATCCGGCGACGGGCGCGGCGGCGGCTGCCTTCGGCGCGTACCTGCGCGCCGAGGGCCATATCGAACCGCCGGCCAGCATCGAGATCGTCCAGGGAGAGGACATGGGCCGCAGGTCGCAACTGCAGGTGACGATCCCGCCCGGCAGCGCCGGCATCACCGTGTCGGGCGGGGTGGTGCCCATTGCCTCAGCCTGACGTCAGATCGTCACCCGCAGTCTTCTCTCCGGCGACTCGTCCGTCGCTCCACGCCCACCAGCGCTGGCCGCGGCGCTCCAGCTCCAGCGGCAGCCCGAAGCATGCAGACAGCGAATCCGCCGTGAGGACCTCAGCGATCGGTCCGGCTGCCAGGAACGCGCCATCACGCATGAGCGCCACGTGCGTGAAGCTGGCAGGGATCTCCTCGACATGATGAGTGACGAACACGGCCGCCCGCGGGCGCGGCTGGCTCGCGAGTCGGGAGAGCCTGGCGAGCAGGTCCTCGCGCGCGCCGACATCGAGGCCGGCGGTGGGCTCATCGAGCAGCCACAGCTCGGGGTCTGGCATCAGGCTCCGCGCCAGGTTCACGCGTCGACGCTCGCCTTCGGACAGCGTGTCGATCCGCCGCTGCGCGAGGTGCCCGGCGCCGAGCTGCTCGAGGAGGTGGCGCGCCCGCCGCCAGTCCTCGTCGGTGTAGGGCTCGCGCCAGGTGACCAGCATCGCGTGCTTGCCGGTGGCGACCGCGTCGAGGGCGGTGAGCCGCGGGTGCAGCATCCGCTCGAGCGCTGCGGCCGCCAGGCCGATGCGCGGGCGGACCTCGCGTACGTCGCCGCGGCCGAAGGTCAGCCCGAGGACCTCGGCGCTGCCCCGCGTCGGGAAGGCGTAGGTGCTCGCGAGCTGCATGAGGCTGCTCTTGCCCGACCCGTTGGGGCCCAGGACGATCCAGCGCTGGCCGTCCTGCACCTCCCAGGTGAGCTGATGCAGCGCCGCGGCGCCGTCACGCACGAGCGTGACGCGGTCCAGCCGCAGGACGCGACCGTTGTCGGACACTGCTCGGCTCCAGTCGCCGTTGACTCCGCGGCTATGTGACAGTAGCGGACAGTGTGCACTATCGATGAAGATCGCGGCTCACCGACGCCGCCAAAGGAGCATGCAACGTGAGACTCATCCGCTTCCGATCCTTCGACGGCGCCGAGCGCGTGGGCGCGCTGCAAGGCGTCGCCGTGCACGACGTGCGCGGCGACGTGCTACACGCTCCGCAGCTCGGACCGGCGGTGGCCGAGCTGGCGGATGTGCGCCTGCTCGCTCCCTGCCTCCCGAGCAAAGTGGTGTGCGTGGGGCGCAAC
>DATKBU010000237.1:0-3686 GCA_035513815.1 Egibacteraceae bacterium | reverse complement strand
TCTCATGCCGCCGGGCATAGCCGGGGATCAGCTCCTCGTATTGCGCGGTCAGCTCGGGGCGCTCTGGTCGGGGGCCGACCACCGACATCTGCCCGCGCAGGACGTTCCACATCTGCGGCAGCTCGTCGAGCCGCGTCGACCGCAGCCATTGGCAGGCCGGCACGATCCGGGGGTCGCCATGCTTGGCGAGCACGGCGCCGACGCCCTCCTCCGCGTTGGGATACATCGTCCGGAACTTCAGCATCCGAAAGATCCGACCGTCCTGGCCGACGCGATCCTGTCGGAACAGCACGGGCGGTCCGGCGACGACCCGCACGTACAGCGCGACCAGCGCCAGCGTGGGGACGATCACCGGCGCGGCCAGGATCAGGCCGGCCAGTTCGATGGTCCTCTTGAATCGAGCCCGCGACGCGGGCAGCGGGCGAGTCCGCAGCACGACAAACGGCATCCCGGCGATCTCGCGAACCCCTTCCAGGCCCAGCAGCGTGTCGCGCGCGGTCACCCGCTGGAGCACGCCGATGCCGTTGTGCTCCAGCGTGGTGAGCGGCTCCGGATAGATATCGTCGAGCATGCGGCCGTTGAGCAGCAGCACATCGCTGGCCCCGGTCGCCTCGACGTTCTCGATGAGCCCATCGGTGGTTCCGGTCGCTCCTGCCACGACCGCCTCGCCGTGGTCCTCGGGCAGGTGCGAACGGGCCAGATTGACCTCATCGGGGACTCCGACGAGCAGAACGCGCGGGCGGCCCTCGCGCTGGATGCGCAGCGCCCGAGCGATCCGCCGGTTGGCCGCGACGCCGACGGTGCCGAAGACCAGCAGCAGCGGCAGGTTCCAGCGCGGGACGTAGAAGCGCCCGGTGAGGAGCTCGGTCAGCGCGAGCAGCAGCCACGGGCCGAATGTGAGGCTGGCGACCAGCGGGAGTGTCGGGCGGTGCCCCAGTCTCAGCTCGCGGTCATACAGCCCGCCGAAGTAGTACGTGGCGAGGAACAGCACGGTGTAGGCGATGAACGCGACGGCGTAGTGGCTGACCGGATAGGTCGGCGAGCGTTCCAGGAACCGCAGCTGGACGATCGCCATGCCCGCGAACAGCACCAGCGCATCGGCGATCATGACCAGCCGGAAGCCCCGCTCGTTGAGACGCGTCAGCAGCGGGAGCTCAGGGATAACGATCTCCCTGCGGTCCGTCGACCGCGCGCGCAGATCCTCGTTCACGACAGCTCCTGGGGAAGCGACAGGGCGCTTCCATGAGCCCTGTCTGCTTTGGCATTGAAGCGCAACGGAACGTTCGACGCCAGTAGTTCGACCGCTATGCGCGCTCCGCCAGCTGCTCCAACCCGTCTCGTGCATCATCGGCTTCGGGGTCGATCTGCAGTGCCCGCTCGAATGCGCGGCGGGCCCCGGCATCGTCGCCGGCGCCGCTGCGCGCCCGACCGAGAGCGACCCACCATTCGGCGTTTTCGTCGCGCGCTTCAACGGCCTGGCCCAGCAGTCGGGCAGCCTCGGCCGCGTCTCCTCGCTCAAGTCGATACCGCCCAACCTCGGCCAGCACCTCGGGCGTCTGGCGATCCAGCTCAAGGATCCGCTGGTACGCCTCCTCGGCGGTGGCCTCCTCCCCGAGCGACACTGCGATCCGCCCGACATTGATCCAGTGGGCCAGCCCGCGCGGCTCGCGCCGGGCTGCGGTCTGATGCAGCGCCAGGGCTTCGCTGAGACGCCCGAGCTGCTCGGTGTGGAAGCCGCCGGCCATCGCCGGGTAGCGCGCCTCCCAGAACCCGATGCCGACGGCGCTGTCCCACGCCTGCTCCGCCTCATCGAGGCGCCCCACCGCTGCCAGATGCAGCGCGTCGGACGCCGCCTCCTCCGCCCGAAGCGGAATCGCGAGCGCCCACACGCCGATGACGACCAGCACCGCGATCAGCCCGATCGCGATCGGGTTGGGCCGCGCAAGCGCCGGCGCCTGATCGCGCGGCCGACGGCGCGCGCCCGGCCGCTGGGCGGCCGGGGCGGACGCGCCGGGGAGCGTCCACTCCCGCAGCGGGGGGCGGTTGGCGACCAGGATGATGGCGCCCGCGAGGACCCAGTGCGCAACGGCCAGCGGCGGGACATCGATCGAGACGAGCGATTGCAGCTGATACGCCAGCCACCCCCCGCCGAGGCCGCCGAGCAGCAGGCGCTCCTCTCCTGCGAGCCTTCGAAGGCCGCTGGCCAGCGCCCAGGCGGTGAAGCCGACGAACGCTGCATAACTGAGTCCGAGCACGAGGCCGCCGCTGGCCAGCATGTCGAGGAACACGTTGTGCGGCGTGTCGGTCGAGCGCTCCAGCCCGCTGGTCACCGCAAGCCACTGCGGGCGGTAGGCGTAGAACCAGTCCCCGAAGCTGTCGAGGCCGAAGCCGATCAGGGGCCGGTCGGCGAACATCGCCAGCGCCGTCTCCCACTTGCCGATCCTGGTCTCCAGGCTGCGGGCTGCGCTGGGCTGGAGGTGCCCGAGCGGCCCGACGCCGAAGGCCACGGACGCGATCGCCGCACCCGCCGTCACGAGAACAGCGCCGGCGGCGGCAGCGGCCCGCCCGCGCCGGTGCGCCGCCTCGTCGCTCGACAGCACGGCGACCGCCACGACGAACGCGGCGCCGAGCAGCGCAATCCCCACGCCCTGCAGCGACCCGGACAGGTACGCCGCAAGCAGCGACAGCACCGCCAGCAGCCCGCTGGCCGCGCGCCACAGTTCCGACCACGTGGACGTCAGCGCGCCCCACAGGGCCAGCGGCACGACAATCCCGAGGTAGGCCGAGAAGAAGTTGGCGTTGCCGAAGGTCGAGAAGACGGGCGGCCCGCCCTCGACGGCCTGCCAGGGGAGCGGCTCGAGGCCGACGGCCTGCGCCAGCCCGTACAGCGACACCGGCACGGCGGCGACCAGGATCGCCTTGATCAGCGGCGCCGGCGATGCGTCGTGGTACTGGCGCAGGACGGCCCACACCAGCATCACGTAGACCAGATACATCACCAGGCCGGTGTGGCGCCCGATCCGCCCGACGACCGCCAGCATCGGGCGATCCGCGACCAAGGTCGCCACGACCAGCGCCGCCGCGAACGCGCCCATCGGGTACCACGCCGCGGTCGCGGGGATCAGCGCCCTGCGCGTCATCGACACCCGCAGGGCCGACAGCGTCAGAAGGGCCAGTGCGCCGAGGGCGACGATGGTCGCCTTGGTGGTGTTGAACACATCCAGGCTGCCGCGCCAGAAGCCGACCGCTGACCCGACGAGCACCACTGCCAGGACGATCCGCTGCCACCGCAGCGTGCGCGCAACGAAGTCCATGAGCCGCCGAGTCTAGCGAGCGCCACCGGGAGGCTCGCGCCTCACCGGTCGCCTCATCGGTCGCCTCACGGTCGCCTCATCAGGTCGAGGTGCCACTTCCGCCGTCAATCCGGCGGAACTGCACCGTCGAGGGTGCTGCCCTTGATGACGTCGAGGGTGCTCGCCGACGGTGAAGGGCGCGGCCGATGAAAAGGGCGAGGCCCCGGTCCACCGAAGCGGACCGGGGCCTCGTCACCTTGCCCCGGGAGGAGCAGGCTCGTGGTTCGGGTTTAGCCGAGCTGGCCGCGCGCCACGCCACCCGGATACGTGTCGGTGTGGACGTTCACGTAGTGACCCGCCAGGTCATCAATGATGTCCTGGACCGTGCCGGCC
>DATKBU010000236.1:0-5202 GCA_035513815.1 Egibacteraceae bacterium | reverse complement strand
TCTCTGCGACGCAGCACCGGGCCCGTCGGCGCTTTCGTGACAATGCGGGAGGGCTGCCCTAGGCTCGCCGGTGGTTGGCCCGGAAAGGACTGACAGGCGCGATGGCGACAGCCACAGCAGCAGATCAGCGGCCAGACCCCGGGCGCGAACACGGTGACGAGCCGGTCCTGGTGTGCGCAGGGCTGCGGCGGGCGTTCGGGGACCGCATCGCCGTCGACGATGTGGGATTCCACATCGGCGCCGGCGAGACTTATGGGCTGCTGGGTCCGAATGGCGCGGGCAAGACCACGACGATCTCGCTGATCTGCGGACTGCTCCGCCGCGATGCCGGCACGGTTTCCGTCGCTGGCCGCCCAGTCGACACCGACTCCACGGCCTCCAAATCCGCCATCGGCTTCGTCCCTCAGGATCTGGCCGTGTATCCGGATCTGACAGCGACCGAGAATCTGCGGTTCTTCGGCCGCCTGTACGGACTGCGCGGGCGCGACCTGGCTGCGCGCGTCGGCGAGGTGCTCGAGATCACCGGGCTGACCGACCGCGCCGGGGAGCGCACGGACGCGTACTCCGGTGGGATGAAGCGCCGCCTGAACATCGGCATCGGCTTGCTGAACCACCCGCGGCTGCTTGTCCTCGACGAGCCCACCGTCGGCGTGGACCCGCAGAGCCGCAATGCCATTCTGGCCAGCGTCGAAGCCCTCGGCGATCAGGGAATGGCGGTCCTGTACACCACGCACTACATGGAAGAGGCCGAGCGCCTGTGCGATCGCGTCGCGATCATCGATGAGGGCCAGATCAAGGCCGAGGGCACGCGCCGCCAGCTCGCCGCCCTGGTCGGGCAGCGCGACCGCGTCCGGCTGACGGCCTCCGGCGAGCTGGCGGCTGCCGCGCGGGCCTGCGACGCAGTCGACGGAGTGCAGGACGTCACGGTCAGCGAAAGCGGGCTCGAGCTGCTGGTCGCAGAGGCGGCGGCGCTGCTGCCCGCCGTGCTCGAAGCCGTGATCGCCGCGGGCGCCACGGTGACCGGCGTCGAGGTGGCCGAGCCCAACCTTGAATCGGTATTCCTGCACCTGACCGGCAAGGCATTGCGTGATTAGCGTCGCCGCCGGTCTCGGCGATGTCTCCGGCGGGTCGGGGCGGCGGTGATGCGGGCGTCTGTGACGATCGCCGCGAAGGAGCTCCGGCAGCGCGCCCGCGACCGATCGATCTTCATCATCGGGATCGCCGTGCCGTTGACGCTGGCCGGGATCCTGAGCTTCGCGCTCAGCGATACGGACGAAGACTTCACGGCCTCCTATGCGCTCGTGGACGCCGACGGCGGCGAGCTCTCGCGTCCGTTCGTCCAGGCCCTGGACAGCCTGGATTTCGCCGAGATCTCCCGAGTCGAATCGGTCGGCGAGGCGAGGCGGCTCGTGGACCAAGGCGATGCGGCGGCGGCGTTCGTCATCCCCGCCGGCTTCTCCGCAGCGGTCCAATCCGGCGAAGGCGGTCAGCTGGAGGTGATCGCCGACCCTGAGTCGCCGATCGGGGCGCAGATCGCCGAGTCGCTGGCGCGCTCATTCGCCAGCGACCTCAACGCCGTGCAGCTGTCCATAGCGGCCGTGGCCGCGTTCCAGGGCGATCAGGCGGATCCAGGGCTGCTCGCGCAGGCGGAGCAGCAGGCGCGCACCATGCCCCCCCCAGCGATCATCGAGCCCGTGGCCGCGGCCGATCGCCAGACCAGCGCTCAGACGTTCTTTGCCATCGGCATGGCCGTCTTCTTCATGTTCTTCACCGTCGAGTTCGGCGTCCGCAGCATCCTGGAGGAGCGCCAGACCGGGACGATGGCCAGGCTGCTGGCGGCGCCGCTGGCGCCAAGCGCCATTCTCGCGGGCAAGGCGCTGGCCACCTTCATCGTCGGGGCCGCCAGCATGGCGGTGCTCGTCGTGGCCACCGATGTGCTTCTGGGCGCTGAATGGGGCGACCCTGGGGCGGTGGCGGTCCTCGTCGCCGCCGGCGTGCTGGCGGCGATGGCGCTCACCGCCCTGGTGGCGACGCTGGCCAGGACCCCGCAGCAGGCGTCGTCGTACGCGTCGGTCGTCGCGGTCACGCTAGGGCTGCTCGGCGGCGCGTTCTTCCCGCTCGGCGAAGGGCTGCTGGCCACGGTCGGTCTGGCCACTCCGCACGCGTGGCTGCTGAGGGGGATGCGCGACGTGGCGGGCGGCAGCGCCCTGAGCGACGTGCTGATCCCCCTCGCGGCCGTGCTCGCATTCGCAGCCGTCTTCGGGGTCCTCGCCGTGGCCCGCGCCGGCAAGCTCGTGGAGCGACCGTGAAGCCGCTCGCCATCGCCGGCGTCAATCTGCGGCGCGTCCTCAGGGACAGGACGGGGCTGTTCTTCATTGTGGTGTTCCCGTTCCTCATCATCATGGCGATCGGCGCGGCGTTCGGCGGCGGATTCACGCCGACGGTGGGGGTCGTCGCCGCCGACCGGGGACTGTCCGGCGACCTCGTGGCGCGCCTGGAGTCGATCGACGCGCTCGAGGTCCGCCGCTACGACGACGAGGCCGCCCTGGTCTTGGCCGTGGAGCGGGGGCAGGCCGAAGCCGGCGTCGTCGTGCCGGCGGACTACGACCGCTTGGCGCGCTCAGCTGGAAGTGCCGGCGTGGGCTTCATCGCCCGTCCCACCGGCGTCGGCCAGCAGCTGCGCGTCACCCTGACCGGGGCACTGGACGAGCAGGTCGCCGTTCTGCGCGCGGCGAGGGCCGCGGCGGACATAGGCGGGGAGGACTTCGACGGCGCCTTCCAGCGCGCCAGCTCCCTCGCGAGCCAGGGACCGCAGGTCGTTGTGGACGTCACGGCTGGCGAGGACTCGTCCAGCCCACTTGGGCGCTTCGACTTCGGCGCCGCGCAGCAGCTGATCCTGTTCGTCTTCGTCGCGTCGCTGTCTGCATCAGCCACGCTCGTTGAGAGCCGTCGCCTTGGCGTGTCGCGGCGCATGCTCGCTTCTCCGACCTCAGTGCGGTCTGTGCTGCTCGGCGAGGGCCTTGGGCGGTTCGGGATCGCGATGTTCCAGGCGCTTCTGATCGTCGGAGTCTCGGCGCTCCTGCTCGGCGTGCGCTGGGGCGATCCGCTGGCGGCGAGCGTCCTGGTCGTGCTGTTCTGCCTGGTGGGCACCGGCGCAGGCATGCTGTTGGGCGCGATTCTGAGCAACGCGGATCAGGCGGGCTCGATGGGCGCGTTTCTCGGCCTGGGTCTGGCGGCGCTCGGGGGATCGATGGTTCCGCTGGAGGTCTTCCCCGACACGATGCGCACGATCGCCCATATGACGCCGCATGCATGGGCGATGGACGGGTTCAGTGAGCTGCTCGCCCGCGGCGGCGGGCTGGCCGACATCCGCCTCGAGCTGCTGGTTCTGGCGAGCTACGCCGTCGTGCTCTTGGCTGCGGCCACAGCAGGTCTTCGCCGCAGCATCACACGCTGAGAATCACGAGCTCGCTGTGGCGCCTGGCGCCCTTAGCTGCCCCGCAGCAGCGTCAGCGCCTCCTTGACGCCCTCGGCCGTGCCGACGACCACGAGCGTGTCGCCCGCCTTCATTCGAAAGTCCGGGACGGGCGCGGGAATGGTCTGCTCCTCGCGCAGGACCGCCACGATCGACACGCCGGTCTCTGTGCGCAGCCCGTAATCGCGGATGGTGTGCCCGGCGCAGCGCCAGCGCTCCTTGACGGGCATCCAGTCCACCACCAGGCCCTCGACCTCGTGCTGCAGGCGCGATACGGCATCGCCTGACACCGGCGCCCCGAGCAGCCCGGCCAGCGCCCTGGAGTCACTCGGGTCCAGCCGGCGGATCTCCCGACAGTTCTCCGGGCTGTCCCGGTCGTAGATCAGCAAGTCGCGCTCGCCCGTCTGGTGCGCGAGCACGCCGATGCGCTCACCCGCCTTCGTCAGGAAGTCGCGGCGCACTCCCACGCCTGGGAGAGGACTCTCTTGGATGTCGGCCATGGCGCCACTGTAGACCGCCATCGCCCTCGTCCACAGGCCAGGGCCCGTCCGCCGGTCACGCGCCCGAGCCGATCGCTAGGGTCGCGGCCATGTCAGCTTCTGCGCGACTGGGGCGGTTGGGCGAGGACCTCGCCGCACGTGACCTTGAGGCTGCGGGGCTGGTCTTAGTGGTCCGCAATTGGCGCTGCTCGCGTGCGGGCGTGCGAGGAGAGATCGACATCGTCGCGTGGGACGGGCCGACGCTGGTGTTCTGCGAGGTCAAGGCTCGCCGCGGCGCTCGCGCCGGCGGGCCGTTCGCCGCGGTCACCCCGCGCAAGCGGAGTCAGCTGCGTCGGCTGGCGGCCGTCTTCATGGCGGACACGGGCCTTCGCGCCGACGAGATCCGGTTCGATGTCGTCGGCGTCGACTGGTCGCCGGACTCCTCCGCCGCACGGGTGACGCATCTTCGCGGGGCGCTGTGAGCGCGGCGGCGTCCCGGGGCCGGGTAGGGCGAGCGCGCAGCGTCGCGGTGGTCGGGCTCGACCCCGTCACCGTCACCGTCGAGGCGCATCTGGGGTCAGGGCTTCCGGGTCTGCACATCATCGGATCGTCAGGGACTGCCGCAGGGCAAGCGGCCGACCGGGTCCGCACCGCGCTCGGCGCGATCGGGGTGACGCTGCCGAACCAGAAGGCGCTGGTGTCCCTCGCCCCTGCCGACGTGCCGAAGGCCGGAGCCCGATTCGACCTCGCGATGGCTGCCGCGATCCTCGGGCGGCTCGGCCGTGTGAGCCAGGCTGCACTGGACGGCTGTGTCCTGCTCGGCGAGCTCGCTTTGGACGGCGCGGTGCGACCCGTTCCCGGCGTGCTGCCATCGGCGAGCGCGCTGGCGGGCGCGGGCGCGCGGCGGCTGGTGGTCGCCGAGGCCAATGCCGCCGAGGCCGTGCTCGTGGACGGCGTGGAGATCGTCGCCGTCGCAGGCTTGGCAGAGGCATTGGCCGTCCTCGCAGGGGAGCGGGCTCCTCGGGCGCTCCCCCCGCCGCCCGTCGACCTCATCCATAGCGGCGGCGACCTCGATCTGGCTGATGTGCGCGGCCAGGTCGAGGCGCGGCGCGCCCTGGAGATCGCGGCAGCCGGCGGCCACCACCTGCTTCTGCTCGGCCCGCCCGGATGCGGCAAGTCGATGCTGGCCCGCCGCCTGCCTACGATCCTGCCGTCGCTGCGGCGCGACCACGCGCTCGAGGTGGCCTC
>DATKBU010000235.1:0-5779 GCA_035513815.1 Egibacteraceae bacterium | reverse complement strand
CCGGCCCACCCGCATATCTTGGGATACCGACACGTTCGGGACAGCGCATAGCCATGGTTCTGCGCGCGATGGCTTATGAGCAGAACCGCCCGTAGATCTTCAGGTTGAAACCAAGAAGGCCAGTTCCACTCCATCGGCAATTGCTGTGTCAGCCAGCACACTGAAGAGCTCGCGCAATGACTGCGCTGCACAAGAGGGCGGTTGAGTAGCCGGGGGGAGTTGGACCCCGGCCATCGCAGAACCGAACGTGGGTCTCTCGACTGATCCGACTGACGCCGGACTCCTCGGAAGCCGATGGGAGACGACGTCAGAGTTGGGACGGCGGGCAGCTGACGCCGTCAGTCAGGATGGCTCTCGGGCCCCGCTTCGCGACCAAGGCCTTGAGCCTGCGCCTCCTGGGCGAGGTCGTCTCGCAGCTCACCGAAGCCGTGCGCCTCGACCAGCCGCTGGGCCGCGACCAGGCTCTCGCGGGCCTCCTCGGCTCTGCCTTGCAGCCGCCGCACCTGAGCGAGGGAGAGCTCGGCGACCGCCTCTCCGGTCGGATTGCCGAGCAGCTGCTGCTGGTCGCGGCTGCGCCCGTGCCAGTGCTCTGCGCCGTCGAGATCCCCTCGACGCTGCAATGCTCGTCCCAGATTCCAGTACGCGCTCGCGAGGAGGTGGGCGTCGCCGATCCTCCGCGCGATCTCGATCGACCGCCAGGAGTGCTCCTCGGCGGCGTCCAGGTCGCCCCACTCGGACGCCAGGTAGCCGAGCTCGCCCTCGATGGCGCCCAGCTCCTTCGCCTCCTGGCGCTCCGTGCTGATGGCGTGCGCGGCGTCGTAGTGGTGCTGCGCATCGGCCCGGTCACGGAAGCGATCCCATGCGAGGAAGCCGAGCTGGCGATGCGCGGCGCTTTGGATCTGGGCGTCACCGGTCTCCTGTGCGCGCTCCAGGGCGCGCTCCAGCCCGGTGCGCACCGAATCGGGCGGAGCGTCCCGCAGCCGGGCCATCCATGCCAGACTCAGCAGCGATCCCGCCCAGCCCTCTGCGACCGCTCGCTCTTCGCAGGTCTGCACGCACCGGTTGAAGTGCTCCTCGGCGGCCGTGAAGCGCCCTTGCGCGCTTGCCACGCGGCCGCGGCGATAGGCCGTGAGTGCGGCCAGTCCCCACTCGGACGCGGCTCGGGCGCCTGCCTCGCTGCGGTCATAGCGCTGATCAGCGTCCGCATACTGTCCGCGCAGATCCGCGATGTCCCCGAGCAGGAACTCGGCCCAGGCCGCCGCGCGCCCGCTCATGAGGATGCCCTCAGCAGGTCTTCGGCCTCGCGCTCGACGAGGTCGGCGTATCCCCAGATGAGCAGGTGCCGCCCGGCCCATACCAGCGCGCTGGCTGCAGCCTCGAGGTCTCCAGCCAGTCGAGAGTGATAGGCCTCCTCGAGGCCCGCTTGCACATCCTCGACCCGCCGTGGACGGTCCGGTCGCGGCTGCGCCGCGTAGTAGGAGGCGGCGAGACCGTGGAGCTGCGCCCGCTCGGGCTCCGAAAGAGTGCGCAGCGCGAAACCGCGGGCCGACTCGGTGGGCGCGACCGTCCCGCTGGCGACGTCCAGCTCGACCAGAAACCGATCTGCGAGCAGGCGCACGTCACGTTGCCTGACACCGCCGATCTGCTCTGCCCGCTGCAGCGACACGGGCAAGCGGAACAGCGACAGGAGCCGCAGGGCGCGCAGGGCTTCCTCGGGGAGGTCGGCAACCGCCTGGCCGGTCAGCTCGTCCATCGACGCCTCCACGTCCAGGCGGTCGAGTATCGCGCGCGGGTCCTGATGCTGCCTCACGACAAGGTTCGCGTAGATCCGCAAGGCCGCGGGGACGCCGTTCGCCCTCTCGGCCACCTCGTCGAGCAGCACGCCGTCGATCGAGCCGAGTCCGGCCGCGCGGAGGAGCTCGATGGCGTCGGCACGCTCAAGACCTGCCAGGTGGTGCTCGGCGATCGCCCCGATGGGTGCGGACAGCCCGTCCGGATCCAGCGACGTTCGCGCCGCCGTCAGAATGATCTCCTTGCTGGAGTGGTGGTGGGTGGCCAGAGCCAGGAGGATGTGCCCGACGCCCTCATCGGACACTCGGCCATCCCCGTTCAGCCACTGCTGAAGATCGTCGAAGATGAGCAGGTATGACTTCCGGTTCAGCGCGGCGAGAAGGGCCGACACCGGCCGTTCGAGCCGCTGGGCATCGACGTTCTGCCAGAGCCCTTCGAGGCTGCTGTCGGCGTTGTCGGAGAACAGCGCGTGAAGCCTTCGCAGCAGCAGGCCAGCCGAGTCGCGCCCGCGGCGGCATTCGATCCAGAGCACGTCGTCGAAGTCGCGTCGATGCCGTTCGACCGCTGCCGCGACCAGCGCTGTCTTGCCCATGCCTGAGGGCCCCTGAAGGATCAGCAGGCGCCCGGCCGGCGCAGTGAGAAACAATCTGAGGTCCTCGAGCGGGGCAGTCCGATCGATCAGCAGCCCGGCCGCTGGCAGCGGATCGCGGAGGGGCGCATCCTCGAGCGCTAGCTCATCGGCGGCTGTCGCCTTGCGTTGCAGAGCCTCGCGCACCCGATCTGCGACGTAGCGGAAGCCGTCCGCATGGCGGTCCTTCGGCTTCACCAGGGACGTGTGGCTGCCCCGCACTCGCAGAGTGCGCGACGTCGGAAGACCGAGGCGAGCGCTGAAGTCATCGACCCAGAAGTCGGAAGACCCGAGCACCGCCCAGGTCGGCAGGCTCAGCCGGCCCTGCGGGGGCGTGGAGTCGTCCAGCACCAGCCGGTCCGTGAATAGGCGATCCGTTGCCTTCACCAGCGGACCATGCGAACGCAGCACGCGCGCGTCCCTTGAGATCAGGGAGGTGATCCCCGGAACGCGGACGGATCCAGCCTGCGGCGTCGCCATGAAAATGAGCCCGGCGATGAGCGAAGGATGCTCGAACTGGTCAGTCTCGACCAGGTAGCGCACCGCCGCCTTGCACAGCAGTCCTCCCATGCTGTGGCCCACGAGCACCACGTTCCGGTACGCGGTCGCCCCGTGCAGCACGCCGGCGAGCACTTCGGCTTCGGTCTCGAGCTCGACCGACTGAGACAACTTCAGCCGGCCCAGCAGGGTGCGGTACTCGTAGAGGCCGACATCGACATCCGGAAGATCCTCGAAGAGCAGCTCGGGGAACCGGCCCCACGTCGCCTTCGACCCGTATCGGCGACCGCCGAGACCGTGCACCAGGACCACGAGACTGCGATTCTGGGTGGGCTGTGACCGCTGGTGCACGACAAGCGGCTCATCGCGCGCCCGCGCGAGGTCGTGCGGCGGCGCGAAGTGCTCCTGCACGAGCTGCAGCATTTGCGGCGGCGCCTCACACGCCAGCGTGGGCGAGCGCGGGGCGCAGCGCTCTTCTGTAGGCATCGATGTGCAGCGCGGCCACGC
This sequence comes from Egibacteraceae bacterium, assembly GCA_035513815.1. Lineage (GTDB taxonomy): Bacteria > Actinomycetota > Nitriliruptoria > Euzebyales > Egibacteraceae > DATKBU01. Next base: position 2,355 of record DATKBU010000235.1, on the reverse strand, counting down.
GCGGCCAAGCACTCTGCTCCGCCAGCTGGCTGAGCCGGGCCGCCGACACCACCCGGAACGAATCGTCGACCAACAGCCTGATCAGCACGTCAGCGAGCTCCGAAGGGTCCGATGGGCGCACGAGCAGATCGTCGCACCCGCCGCTGAGCTCGCTGAACTTCGGGATCCGCGAGGCCACGACCGGCGCGCCCGCTCCCAGCGCCATGTGGAGGATCCCGCTGGCCGACCAGGTGTCCTCCTCGTAGGCGCAGCAGATCACATCGGCGGCCTGAAACAGGGTGGGCATGCTGGCCGAGTCAATGGGGTCCGGCAGCCATCGGACGGAACCGTCCAGCCCCAGCCTCGCCGCCGCCTGCTCACAGTCGCGTCGATAGCGGCGCAGCTCAGGCGTCTGCTCGCGCGCGTGGCCGCCGATCCACAGCTGGGCCTGCGGCACGCGCCTCGCTACGTCCGCGAAGGCCTCGATGAGCCGCAGGATGTTCTTGGAGCGCCTGAAATAGCCCGGGGCCAGCAGTATCCTGCAGTCCGGATCCAGCCCGAGCGCCGTCTTGGCGGCGGCGGGGGACTGGCGCGGCAGCACGGGTGTGCCATGCGGGATGACGCGCAGGCGAGCAGCGGGGGCGCCGTGGCGGAGGATGACCTGCGCGATCGCGGCATGATGCACCACGGCGAAGTCAGCCAGCTCAACAATCCTGCGCTGGTAGCGCTCGATGTCTCGGGCCGCCAGCGGTCGGCTCCCCGCGTCTGGCCAGGTGCACCCGAAATCGACGCTGAGGTTGGTGTGGACCGTGTGCAACGTGACCACGATCGGGCGTCCCCGCGCCCGCAGACCCTCCAGAAGCTCGAGAAACTGCTCGCCCATGCCGAAGATGCCGAACTCATGCTGAAAGTGAACGACGTCCGAGTCATGAGCTTCAAGCGCCCGGGCCACACAGGCCCAATCGCGCTCCTGGGCGGCGAAGCCCGGCGCGGCAATCAGACTGACCTCGACGGTCGTGTCCACCTCATGCAGCGCATGAGCGAGCGCCGATGAGTAGCTGGCGATGCCGCACTGCTCCGGCAGCAGGGTGGAGACCAGGGTCGCTCGCATTGCAGCCCTCCCTTCGTGAGGCGTCGCCAGCAGCATCGCCGGTAGAGCCTGGATTGGGAAGGCTGCGCTGCTTGAGCTCGCCGACCATGCAGGGCGCGTGGCGGTTCAGCCGCGCACGCGGACGGTCCGGGCTGATGCGTTGCCCAACCTTGTCGATGCGGCGTTAACCACGCGGAGACCGCATCGACATACGTGGTCAGGCGTCGCGCAGACCCTCTCTTCCAGCGCCCAGGGTCGGAGCGGCTGGTACGCCAGCGCATGGTTGGGGGTGTCGCGAGCGGCTACCGGCGGCGCGCGGTCTTCAAGCCTCGGCGTCGGAACCTCAATCCGGCTCCTCGGACACGCTCAATCTGGTCGGTGTCATCCGTAGTGCTGTCCTCGCGACCGAACTTGCGCTCACCCTGTCAGGCCACCCCGCTGCACCGTCATTCGGACAGTCCCAGGCCTTCGAACAGCGCCGCCGCCTTTGCGGGCGACAGGTCGAGTTTGATGGCCGCTTCGAGTGCGTCGAGGTGTGCGGGGCGGCTGACGCCGACGATTGGGCGGATGCCGGGTTGGGCGAGGACCCAGGCCAGCGCCAGTGCAGCAGCGGAGACGCCGGCGGCGCCGGCCCGGTCGCCGAGGATGGCGATCGCAGTGTGGGTCTGGTCGTTCAGGCCCCCGGCGAATTCTGGGCGCAGGGCTTGGCGTGATCCTGGTGGCGGGGGCTGTCCGGGGCGGTACTTGCCGGACAGAACCCCGCCTGCCAGCGGGCTGAACGCCAGGTAGGCGATGCCGCGCTCACGGCACAGCGGCAGGACGTCGGCCTCGTCGCCCCTGGCGAGCAGGCTGTACTGGTTCTCGACGAAGAACGGGTCGGGCATCCCAATGCGGTCGGCCCCCTCGAGCCAGACGGTCAGGTCGCCGTGGCTGACGTTGCTGACACCCCAACAGCTCGCCTGTCCGCATTCGAGGAGGTCGGCGAAGGCGCGCAGGGTGTCGCGTGGCGCGGTGACGGGGTCCTTCCCGTGAGCCATCACGACGTCGACCGTCTCGACGCCCAGGCGGCGGCGTCCCTGCGCTGCCTGGGCGAGGACCGAGTCCGGGGACAGGTCGAGGACGAGGTCGCCTGCGCGGTCGACGATGCCGACCTTGTCGACGATCGCGACCTGGCCGCGACGGACCGGGTCGGCCGCGAGCCAGTGTCCGATCATCTGCTGGGACGCTCCGGCAGCGTAGCTGTGCGCGGTGTCGATGATGCCGACGCCAAGCTCGACACATCGGTC
>DATKBU010000234.1:0-11404 GCA_035513815.1 Egibacteraceae bacterium | reverse complement strand
CCTGAGGCTGGCCGCAAGCTCATGCTCACCGGGGCATTTACGGGCGGGTTGGCGATCCTGCTGGCCGTCGCCGTCGTCCTCGAGTGACATCTCCAAGGGGAGGGCCGTGCCACCATCTCGGCAGTCGTGCGGCAATCAGCGCGTTTCAGCGAGGAGATGACAACCATGGCAGGCGATGACTCGAGCCTGATCCGGCTCGCAGATCAGCTCGAGGAGCGGCTCCGCGGCGTCGGGACGCCGGAGCGGGCCGTGCACGAGAAGGCCTACCTCAAGAGCACGTTGGCGTTCCTCGGTGCGAGCGTCCCGCAGATCCGGGCGGCGGCCACCGAGCTGCGGGGCGCGCACCCCGACCTTGGCGCTGACGATCTTCGCGCGTTGGTCGAACAGCTGTGGGGTCGAGGCATCCATGAGTGCCGCGTGGCCGCGGTCGAGCTCCTCGCCGCCTCCGGGCACCTGCTGTCGGCCCGGGATCTGCCGTTGCTGGAGCGCTTGCTGCGGGACTCCCGGACGTGGGCGCTGACGGATGCCTTGGCGGTGTCGGTCGTCGGTCGGCTGGCCGAGCGCGATCCCGAGGTCGGGGCCGCGCTTGATCGCTGGGCCGGCGACGAGGACTTCTGGCTGCGCCGCTCCGCCATGCTCGCCCTCTTGCCGGGCCTGCGGAGGGGAGCGGGCGACTTCGACCGGTTCTCAGGCTACGCCGACCGCATGCTCGACGAGCGCGAGTTCTTCATTCGCAAGGCGATCGGCTGGGTGCTGCGGGAGACCGGGCGTCGACGGCCTGAGCTGGTCGTCTCATGGCTTGCCCCGCGGGCGCCCCGAGCCTCGGGCGTGACGATGCGCGAGGCGGTCAAGCATCTGCCGGAGCATGATCGCGATGCGCTGCTGCGCGCGTATCGGGCACGCCAGGCCAACCACAGGCCCTCCCGCTGATCGATGGAGCGAGAGCCGGGCCGTGCCGGCGGCCCCCTGCGCGGCATCACACCAGCGACAGCGATTCGGTCACCCGCTGGAGGGCCTCTTTGGCGTCGCCGAAGAACATCATCGTCTGATCGAAGTAGAACAGGGGGTTGTCGATCCCCGCATAGCCGGGGGCGAGGCTGCGCTTGACGACCACGACCGTCTTCGCCCGATCAACCTCGATGATCGGCATGCCGTAGATCGGACTGCTCGGGTCGTCCCGCGCCGCCGGGTTCACCACGTCGTTGGCGCCGAGCACCAGCATCACGTCGGTGCGCGCCGCGATCTGGTTGGCGTCGTCCATGTCGAGCAGCTTCTCGTAGGCGACGTCGGCCTCGGCCAGCAGAACGTTCATGTGGCCAGGCATGCGTCCCGCGACGGGGTGGATGGCGTAGCCGACCTCCACGCCGCGCGCCTCAAGCTCGCGCGCGAGCTTCTGAACGTCGTGCTGGGCCTGCGCGACGGCAAGGCCGTAGCCGGGCACGATCAGGACGCGCTCGGCGTAGGCCAGCGCGATCGCGACGTCCTCTGCCGTCGCTGCTCGCACGCTCGTGTCGCCGGCCTCAGCCGTCGCCGTGGCCGCCTGTGCCGAGGTGAACGCCCCCAAGAGCACGTTCATGAGCGAGCGGTTCATCGCCTCGCACATCTGCACGGTGAGGATGAAGCCGGCCGAGCCGACCAGCGCGCCGCCGATGATCAGCGCGCTGTTCTCGATCGCGAAGCCGGTGCCGGCCGCGGCCAGTCCGGAGAAGGAGTTCAGCAGCGACACGACCACGGGCATGTCGGCCCCGCCGACCGGCAGCACCATCAGCACGCCGATCACCAGCGCCACGCCGCCGACCACCCAGAATCCGAAGACTTCTCCGGTCGCGAGCGCCGCTACCGCCGCGCCGACGGCGACCAGCGTAACCAGGACGCTGACCGCCGCCTGCGCTCGGTACGCGATCGCGCTCCCTGACACGAGCCCTTGAAGCTTGCCGAACGCGATCACGCTTCCGGAGAAGGTGACCGCGCCGATGGCGAGGGCGAGCAGGATAGTCACCTGAATGTCGAGACGGGTGGCGCCGGGATCCCGCGCGGCCAGCTCTGCGCCCGCGACCAGCGCCGACGCCGCCCCCCCGAAGCCGTTCAGCGCCGCGACCATCTGCGGCATCGCGGTCATCGCGACCTGGCGCGCCCACACGACGCCCACCGCCGCGCCGACCGCCGCCGCGACGGCGATCGCACCCCAGTTGAGAATGTCCTGGTGCAGGAGCGTGATGACGACAGCTGCCAGCATGCCCAGCCCCGCGACGATATTGCCGCTGCGCGCGGTCCGGGGAGACGACAGCCGCTTGAGCCCGATGACGAACGCTGCGGCGCAGGCGAGATACAGCAGCTGGACCATGTCAGCGTCGCCGTTCGGTGCGGAACATCTGCAGCATTCGATCGGTCACCAGGAACCCGCCGACGACATTGACCATCGCGGCGCAGACGGCCAGCGCCCCGAGCGCGATCGCGAGGCGCTGGTGCTCGATCCCCGCGGCGGTGACCGCGCCGATCAGCGTGATGCCCGAGATCGCGTTCGCTCCCGACATCAAGGGCGTGTGCAGCGTCGGCGGCACCTTCGCGATGACCTCGAACCCGACGAAAGTGGCAAGAACGAAGACAGTGATGCCGGTGATCAGAGCTGGGTCCACGTCATGCCTCCATCTCAGATGCTGACAAGCCGAGGAGCTTTCGCGCGAGCTCGTGGCGCACGTCGCCCCGGTGGGTGACGCAGGCGCCGGAGACGATCTCGTCGCTGAGGTCGATGATCAGCTCGCCGTCGACGATCACCCGCTGAACCAGCGCCAGCACATTGCGGGCGTACATCTGGCTCGCGTCCGCCGCGACCCGGCTCGGCAGCTCCGTCGGCCCGGAGATGATCACCCCGTTGCCGTGCACCCGTCGCTCTCCCGCATAGCTGACCTCGCAATTGCCGCCCGACTCAGAGGCGGCGTCGACGATGACCGCTCCTGCGTGCATGCGGTGGACCATGGCGTGGGTGATCAGGATGGGCGCTGATCTGCCCGGCACCGCGGCGGTGGTGATGACGACGTCTGAATCGGCCACATAGGGCGCCAGCAGCTCATGCTGACGGGACTGCTCGTCCTCCTCCAGAGCCCGTGCGTAGACACCCTCGGTCTGGGCTTCGACCTCCAGGCGGACGGCCCGCGCGCCGAGGCTTTCGATCTGCTCCGCCGCCTCCGGGCGAACGTCGTAGGCCGAGACCACGGCCCCGAGCCGGCGAGCGGTCGCGATCGCCTGCAGTCCCGCGACGCCAGCACCCAGCACGAGGACCTTGGCCGGCGGAATCGTCCCTGCGGCGGTCGTGAGCATCGGGAAGAACTTGGGCGAGGCATCGGCCGCTTCGAGGACGGCGGCGTAGCCCGCCGCAGTCGCTTGGGAGGACAGCGCGTCCATGCCCTGCGCGGCGCTGACCCTGGGCAGAGCCTCGAATGCGAGCGCGGTCACCTGCCGGTCGCGCAGGCGCCCGACGACGTCGGCGGACGTGAACGGGGTGAGGAACCCCAGGATCGCCCCGCCCTCTGGCAGGCGATCGAGCTCTGCGGGCATCGGCGGGCCGACGCGGACGACGAGGTCGGCGTCCCAGGCGGCGCGCTCGCTGGAGACGACCTGGGCGCCGACGCCGGTGTACGCGCCGTCCAGGTGGCCAGCGAGCTCGCCGGCAGCCGCCTCGACGACGACTTCCACGTCGCGTGCGATCAGCGACGCCGCCGCCGTGGGCGTCAGGGCGACGCGATGCTCACCAGGTCGCCGCTCTCGAGGGACTCCCAGCCTCACGGGCCTCCTTCCGTTGTGGTTCGCCCCAAGCTACGCCAAGGCGCGGGCGCCGGACTGATCCGTTGCTCGTTGATATGACGTTCAAGGAGCCCTCACCCGAGAATGGACCCGGCCGGCCGGCGCAGAATCTTGTTCGCCAGAGCAAGCGCGCGAGCGGTCTCCCGCCGCAGACCGTCGAGCTCGCTGGCGGTGAGGCGCTCGCACACCCAGTCCCAGTGCAGGGACACGACCGCGCCCGGCACGAGACCGTGGGCGAAGCCCAGGCCGCCCGCCGAGGCTGTCACACGCTCCATGCGGGGCTCGCCAAGCTCCAGCACCGCTCCGTCAAAGGCCAGCGGGCGAGATCGGACCTCGGCCAGCTCGCCCTGGACGTCTTCCACAACGCCCCAGCGGATCCGGCAGCGGTCAAGCACGCGCAGCGGCTCGACCGCGCGCCCCAGGCGCAGCATCCCGATCCACGGATAGACGACGAAGACGTGGAAGTTGTGGTGCGGCGTGCTGCGATCCAGCCGCAGGTCCGACAGCGCCGACCATCTGCGGCCCATGCGGGGCTTGAAGCGCTCCTCGACGAAGCGCCCGAGCTGCGGCTCGTCGACAGCCCGCAGCTGCGGGCCGCCGAGCCAGTATGCGGCGACCACGCGCTCGTCCAGCGGATCGCGGATGCCGCTGGACGACGCGATCAGCTCCAGGTACGGCCAGGCGCCCTCGAAGCCGCGCGCCAGCTGCTCGAGCTCCGGCCCGGCGACCCCGGCTGCGCCGTGCTCGAGGACGGCGCGCGCGTCGTCCGGCCCGCAGTACCCCAGCGCGTTGGGCGCGTAGGCGTAGCGGCAGAAGCGGATCGCGCCGGCGCTCATGTCGTCGACGCGCCCGCCGGCGCGCCGACTCGCAGCGCGCCGAGCCCAGCGGCGGCGACACCGGCCAGGATCAGCCCGAGGCCGACCAGGTCGGGCTGCAGCGAGACCCCCGTGAATCCCGCGGCCAGAGCAGCGGTGACCACTTGGCCGAAAACGAGCACTGCGGTGACGTCGATGGCCTGCGCGCGCGCCAGCGCGGCGTACCACGAAGCGACGAACCCGGCGAGGATCACCCCTGTGACCACCGCCCACGTCCACTCCTGCCCGGTCAGCGCGGCCATGGCGCCTGCCCGCCCGCTGGCCAGCACGTATCCGCCGAGGAGCAGGATCCCGATGCCGAGGCGCGCCGCGCCGACGGTCAGCGAGCCGGTCGAGTCGAGCAGCCGCTTGGCGAGCACGAATTCCACCGACCACAGCAGCGTCGCAGCCAGGACCATCGCCTCGCCGATACCGAACTGGAACGAGGCGAAATCAGCGACCAGCACCGCCTGGCCGGCGACCAGCAGCACGATCGCCCCCGCGTGGGCCGCCGTGAAGCGCTCGCGCAGCAGCGGCACCGCCAGCAGGGCGACCCATACCACGAGCGTCTTGTGGATGAAGCCGGCCTGGACCGGGGACGCCGCGCGGGCCAGGCCTTCGAAGAACAGCACGAACGGAACGCTGCCGCCGATCACGCCGAGGGCGACCAGGCCGGCCCAGCCGCGGGCGCCCACGCGCCGCGTCGCGCGTCCTCGCCCGCGGCGACCGATGGCCCCAGCGCCGAGCACGCCGAGCAGCAGCGCGGCGGCCACGGCGTTCTTCGCCGTCGTGTACGCCGTCGCGTCGCCGACCTTGCCGACGAAATGAGCGTTGACGAAGATCGCGACGCCGCTGATGCACGCGGTCGCCAGCGCAAGCGCGAGCCCCCAGCCGCGCGTGCGCGGGATCCGCGCGGTCGTCCGCCGCTTCGTCATGCCTGATCCTCCTCGTCTCGCGTTCTCGACACCAGCTGCAACAGCTCCAGCGCCTGCGCCTCGTCGATGCGCTCGATGGCCATCCCGGCGCTGGCCAGCACCCAGTCTCCCGGGTGCACCGGCCGCCCTTCGAGGGCCAGCAGCGCCACGGAGAGCCGCCGTCGGGCGCCGCGCAGCTCGACGACGGCCTCGCCGCCGTTCTCGGCGACTTCGATGATCCGCGCCGGGTCGCTCATGCACATCAGTCGGCCTCCTGCAACTGCGCGAGTTCGCGTGCCACCGACGCCGCGATCTTCTTGACGGCCCGGCGCACCGCCGGCGTGAGCTCGTCGCCAGCCTCGAACGACGCTCCGGTGATCCCGATCAGCACCAGCCGCTCGGGCAGCCGGTCCAGCGCCCGCGCCAGCGCCACGGCGTCGCCCAGGCCCAGCGCGTGCGAGGAGTCGCGGCGCGGCGAGGAGGGCACCGCCGCGTCCCCTTCTCCGCCGAGCTCGATGCGGTGGACGCGCCCCGGCGGATCGTCGCTTACGACCGCGTCGATCACATAGGCGACCGGCGCGATCTCGAAGGCGTCCAGCAGAGCCGCCGGCTCGCCGTCGCGTTCGAACACCTCCACGCCCTCCGGCACAATGTCGCGAAGCAGGCGGGCGGCCTCGATGCCTGCGCCGTCGTCGCGGCGGAACGGGTTGCCGACCCCGATCACGACCATCGGCGGGCGGGAGGCGGCCTGTGGCTGCCGCCGGGTGGAGCGGTCGGTTCGGCTCATGTCTGCACCACCCGCAGATCCAGGAAGTGCGTCGAACATGAGATGCACGGATCGTAGTTGCGGATCGCCTGCTCGCAGCGATGAGTCAGCTCGGCGGACTCCATCGCCAGGCGCGGCTCGACGAAGCGGCGCAGATCATCCTCAATCTGCGCCTGGTTCTGCGACGTCGGCGGGACGATCCGCGCGGTGACGATCTCACCGTGCGCGGTGATCTCGTAGCGGTGGTACAGCAGCCCGCGCGGGGCTTCCGTGGCGCCGTGACCGACCGCCGCGCGCGGTGCGACCTCGACCGCCGGCCGATCCGGCTCGACATAGGCCTCGATCAGGCGGACCGCCTCGTCGCAGGCGTGCAGCAGCTCGACTGCGCGCACGATGATGCTGCGGAACGGGTTGCGGCACACCCGCTCCAGGCCCGCCTCGGTCGCTGCCTCGCGGGCGATCGGCGCCAGCAGCGCTCGGTTGAGGGCGTAGCGGGCCATCGGTCCGACCATGAACAGGCGGCCGTCGCGCAGCCTCGCGTGCAGCGCGGTGGAGTGGGGCACCTGGTCCTCGACGATGTGCTCGTCGAACTCGGCGACGGGGGCGTCCAGGCCGTCGCTGGACGCGATGCGCCCGTCGATGACGGCGTACTCGGTCGGATGCCGCAGCGCCACGTACAAGTAGTCCTGCTCGAAGTCCGGGAAGTCCAGCGAGGCCGTCCAGCGGACCGTGTCGCGCGCGTCGTCTCGAGCGCGCCGCAGCAGTTCAGCGACGGGCGCCAGCTCGGCCGGGGTCGGCGCACGGAAGAACCCGCCCACGCGCACGTTGATCGGATGAACCGACCGGCCGCCGAGCACGTTCAGAATCTCGTTGCCCGCCTTCTTGAGGCGCAGTCCGCGCTCCACGATCTCGCGATGGTCAGCGGCCATCTCCACCGCGCCGGGGTAGCCCAGGAAGTCCGGCGCGTGCAGGAGGTAGATGTGCAGCGCATGGCTTTCGATCCACTCGCCGCAGTACAGCAGGCGGCGCAGGTCCCGGATGGGGCCGTCGACCCCCACCCCGCAGGCATCTTCGAGCGCGTTGCAGGCGCTCATCTGGTACGCGACAGGGCAGATCCCGCAGATCCGGGCGGTGATGTCGGGCGCCTCGGTGAAGGCGCGCCCCCGCAGGAATGCCTCGAAGAACCGCGGCGGCTCGTAGATCTGCAGCTCGACGCGCTCCACTTTGCCGCCGCGCGCGCGCACGAGCATCGCGCCCTCGCCCTCGACACGGCTCAGCGCGCCTACCCGCAGCGTCCGGTCCCGCTCATGGGTCATGGCGCTCGCTCTCCTCGCGGAACGCCGGCGCACCCGCGTTGAAGGTGCGGAAGACGCGCAGCTGATCGGCATCGCTCATTCCGAGACCGCCGAGCCAGCCGGCCAAGGCGCGGGTATTCGGCGTCTCCATCGGGCCGAAGCAGCCATAGCAGCCGCGCGCGTAGGCCGGGCAGAGCGCGCCGCAGCCGGCCTGAGTGACCGGCCCCAGGCACGGGGTTCCGCTGGCCACCATCACGCAGACGGTTCCGCGCCGCTTGCACTCGACGCAGACGCTGTGCGCTCGGACGCTCGGACGGCGGCCGGCGAGGAACGCGGTGATCACTTCGATCAGCTGCCCCTTATCGATCGGGCACCCGCGCAGCTCGAAGTCCACCGGCACGTTGTCTGCGATCGCCGTGGAGCGCTCAAGCGTGTCGATGTAGGCCGGCTGCGCGTAGACGATGCGGGTGAACTCGTCGACGTCGCGGAAGTTGCGCAGCGCCTGGATCCCGCCGGCGGTCGCGCAGGCGCCGATCGTCACCAGCACGCGCGACGAAGCCCGCACCTGCTGGATGCGCTCGGCGTCGGCCGCCGTGGTGATCGAGCCCTCCACCAGCGACACGTCGTAGGGTCCGCCCACCGTCGCGCTGGTCGCCTCCAGGAAATGAGCGATCTGGACTTGGCCGGCCAGGGCGAGCAGCTCGTCCTCGAGGTTGAGCACGGTGAGCTGGCAGCCGTCGCAGGAGGCGAACTTCCACACCGCGAGCTTCGGTCGGGCGGCCATCACACCTCCCTCAGCGTCAGCAGGGGCGCGACCCGGTCGAAGGCCAGCACCGGGCCGTCGGAGCAGACGAAGTCGGGGCCGAACTGGCAGTGGCCGCAGTGGCCGATCGCGCACTTCATGTTGCGCTCCATCGAGATGCGGATGGCGCTCGGGCTCACGCCGCGCTCGAGCAGCGCGGCGGCCGCAAAGCGCATCATGATCTCGGGCCCGCAGATCAGCGCGATCGTGTCAGCCGGATCGAACGGCGCGCGCGGGATCAGCTCGGTGACCAGGCCGACGTCGCCGCGCCAATCTCGGCCGGCGGCGTCGACGGTGACCGCGACATCGACGTCGGCGCGAGCGCTCCATGCGGCGAGGTCGCGGCGGAACAGCAGCGCCGATGGGGAGCGCGCGCCGATGATCACCGCGATTCGCCCGTAGCGCTCACGGCGGGCGAGGAGCGCCTGGACGGCCGGGCGCAGCGGCGCGAGGCCGAGCCCGCCGGCGACGATCACCACATCGGCGCCCTCGGCGCTCTCCACGTCCCAGCCGGCGCCGAATGGGCCGCGCACGCCGAGCACGTCGCCGCGGCGCGTCGCGCACAGCGCGCGCGTGACGGCGCCGACGGCCCGCACCGTGTGCTCCACCCGCCCGTCGCCTGCACCGCTGAAAGAAATGGCGGCTTCGCCGACGCCGAAGGCGTAGAGCATGTCGAACTGGCCCGGCGAGAACTGCGGCGGCTCGCCGTCGAGCGGTTCGAGGCCCAGCGTCACGGTGTCCGCCAGCTCTCGGCGACGCGCGGCAACGCGAAAACGCCGAGGGATCATCGGCCCGCCAGCCGGGTCAGCCGACGCGCGCATGGCTGTACAGGTCCAGAAGGCGGATGCGGGCCGACTGCATTCGCTGGCGCATCACCCCGGCGACGCGCTGCATGAGCGCGAAGCCCAGTCGCGGGTCCTCCTCGCACTTGGCGCGCAAGCAGACGGCGTCGAGGCTGACCGCCCGGGTGAGCTCAACGGCGCGGGCGTCGAACTGGCAGCGGTAGGGGGGGAACAGCCACGAGACGCCGAGGGTCTCGCCCTCGCCGACGGTGTCGATCACCAGCGGGCCGCGATCCGGCGAGGCGATCTCGACCGCGACGCGCCCGGCGCGGATGACGTAGAACTCGTCCGCGGGCTCGCCCTGGCGAAAGACATAGTCGCCCGCGGCGAAGCGCACGTTCGCACCGCAGCCGGCGATGAACTCCAGCGCCGCCTCGTCGAGCCCGGCGAAGAACGCATGGCGCCCGAGCAGATCTCGGATGTCGCTCGTCGTCATCTCATCACTCCTCCCCAGACGCCATCTGCGAGGGCTGCTCGCGAATCGCACGGACCTCTTCGGTGATGTCGATGCCGACAGGGCACCAGGTGATGCAGCGGCCGCAGCCGACGCACCCCGAGGTGCCGAACTGGTCGATCCAGGTGGCCAGTTTGTGAGTCATCCACTGCCGGTAGCGCGATCGGGTCGTCCCGCGCACGGCGCTGCCCCCCATCTCGGAGAAGTCGAGCGTGAAGCAGGAGTCCCACGAGCGCCAGCGCTCGGTGTGCTCACCGGTGAGATCGGTGGTGTCCTCGACCGTGCTGCAGAAGCAGGTGGGGCAGACCATCGTGCAGTTGGCGCAGGCCAGGCAGCGCGACGCCACGTCGTCCCAGCGCGGATGCTCGTAGCTGGCGTACAGCAGCTCCTTGATGTCGTCGGTGCGCATCTGGCGCCCCATGGATGCGGCCGCGCATTCGACCACTGCGGCCGCGGCGCGTTCGTCGGCAGGGGCGGCTGGGCCGTGCGGAATCGCTGCGAGCACCTCGGCGCCTCGCTCGGTGCCCACCTCGACAAGGAAGCGATGCGCGTCGCCGTCCATCAGCTCCGTCAGCGACAGGTCGTAGCCGGGACCTGCCTTCGGCCCGGTCCCCATCGAAGTGCAGAAGCAGGTTCCCGCGGGCGTGGAGCAGTCGACGGCGACGATGAACGCGCCAGATCGGCGTCCCGCGTACGTCGGATCGGCATACGCGCTCATGAACACGCGGTCCTGAGTCTGGATAGCCGCGAGCTCGCAGCCGCGCACGCCGAGGAATGCGAACGCGGGCTGCTCACCGTTCGCTGGCTCGACATCGAAGCCGTCTTCACCGCGGCGCGCCCTCATCAGCAGCGTCCGCGGCGGGAACAGGAACTGCTTCCACGACTGCGGCCCCACGGCGTAACCGAACAGCGCGTCGTCGTCGCGACGCCGAAGCCGGTAGGTCCCACCGTCCTGCTCGTCAGTCCATCCAACCGGCAGATCGTCGACTCCGACGATCTCGGCGTAGACGATCGCGTCATCGCGAATCGTGGGGCCGACGACGGCGTAGCCGCGATCGCGAAGCGCCCCGATCAGCGCGTTGAGGTCTGACCGCTCAACCAGGCGCGATGCCGCGCCAGCTGGTGGCTGGCTCACCATGATCAGCGCTCAGGGGGCATGACGACAACGGGGCATCGGGTGTGCTGGACCACCTGCTCGCTGAATGAGCCCAGCAAAAGCCCCGTGAAATCGCCACGGCCGCGGGATCCGACGACCGATTCGTCGATCCCGACGACGATCTTGTCATCGCTCATCTTGAGCTCCTCTGGCCGAGTCGGGGGTGAGGCCATACAACAGCGGCGCCGGATTCAGCGCCGGGCCATTGGCCCTTGTGCGCAAGAGTCGAACGGCGCTCCCGCCCCGGTCAGCGAATAGGCACCCCTGCTATCGCGGACCCGAGCAGTTCGGACGATGACGCTTTGACCGGCGCCGCAGTCGGGACGAAACCGACCGCGGCCTCCAGCTCGATCAAGGGCACGGGTGGTGCTCTCAACGGTCCCCGGTGCGATCCGTCGGACTCGTCAATGCCGACGACGATTCTGCTGATGTTGCTCATCGGACCCGTTCTCGATGTCAGCAAGCCAACAACCTGCCGTCATCATTTAAGCGCCAGCGCCAGCGCCAGCGCCGGGGATAG
>DATKBU010000233.1:0-3369 GCA_035513815.1 Egibacteraceae bacterium | reverse complement strand
TGAGGTTCCTATCCAGATCAAGACCGCCCCCAGCGTCATCGCGCGCCGGCCGACGTACCCCGCTCGTGCGCGAATCACCCGGACGGGCGCGACAGGACGAGTCGTCGAACGCTGGGCGCGGACCCCGCAGGTTCGCGCGCTTAGATGCGAAATAGCTCGAGCGGACTCAGCAGGGATGCGACGAGCGCGATCGCCATGGCGGCGCCTGCGGAGCGCCGTGATTCGTGCAGCGAGCCGATGACCAGCCCGATGCCCGCGGAGAGCGCGCCAGCCCAGGTGAGCGCCACGAGCTGGACGGCGTCGAACGCCAGAGCGAAGGATGCGAGTCCGCCGATGACGGTCGGCGCGACCAGCGTCGCCCTCGTCGTCGTCGAGCGTGGTCCCCGCAGCGACTGGAAGGTGAGCGCGACCACGCCGGCCACGCCCAGCGGGAAGAGGATCTGCACCAGCGATGGGCTTCTGATGAGCAGCAGCGCCGTGGCGACCGCGGCCACGATGGCCAGAATCCGCCCGATCTCCCAGATGCCCTCTCCCAGCGCCCGCCCAGGGCTGGCGGGAAAGGCGTCGCGAGCCTTCACCGTCGCGTACACGGCGAGGCCGGCGAACCCAATCCACGCAGCGACGCGAGCAGCCACTGCCACCGGCGACGCGGTCGCAGCGAGGACGGGGAGCCCGACGACATCCGGATTGAGCAGATGCACGATGGCGCCGACCGCCGCCAGGGGCAGCGACACGATCAGCCCGCGGACGATTCCGGCGCCGAAGACGCCGCTGCCGAAGCCGTAATCGCTCAGCGACTCGCGGCGGTAGCGGATCAGCAGGAGCGGGACGAGGATCGTCAGGATCAGCGGCAGCGCGATCAGCAGCGCGGGACCGAGGATCGGGACCCGCATCAGCGGGACGTATCGCAGGATCGTGCCCAGGATGACGCCGCCCAGCACGAACACGCCGCCGGACAGCATGAGGTCGGATCGTGCCTCATCGGGACTGGTCCACATGGGCCCGGATCTTAGAGGGAGCCCGCTGCTCGCCGGCCGAGGCGCGCCGGCGCCGGCCGCGTCCGCGCCAGGAGCGCTGGCTATCCTGTGGCGATGACCGCCCGGCTGCGCGCCTCCCTTATCGTCATCGGCGACGAGATACTCGGCGGGTTCGTGCGCGACGCCAACTCAGGATTCCTCGCGGGCCGGCTCCAGGAGCTCGGCGTCCCGCTCGACCGGGTGGTGACCGTCCCCGACGAGCACGCGGCGATCGACGAAGCGCTGTCTGCGGAGCTGGCCCGTGCTCGACCGAGGCTCGTCGTGACGTCCGGAGGGATCGGCTCGACCCCTGACGACCTGACTCTGGAGGCCGTGGCCGCCAGCCTCGGCGTGGATCTGGCGGCCGACCCCGCGATCGATGCGCGGATCACCCGGGCGCTGGAGTGGCGCGCGGCGCAGGGAGTGTCGCTGGACGCCAGCCATGATCGGGCGATGCGCCGGATGGCCCTGGTTCCCAAGGGCGCGTACCTGATCGCAGACGATGGCGGGTTCGCGGCGGGCGTGGCGGTGGACGTCGATGAGGGGTGCGGATCCGACGGCGGCGCGACCGTGGTGATCCTTCCCGGTGTGCCCTCAGAGTTCCAGCGGATCACCCGCAACGGCATCGAGCCCGTGCTGATCGCCGACCGCGGTCACCCCGAGCACGTCGAGGAGCTGTCCCACGGCTATCCCGAGTCGATGCTCAACCCGGTGTTCGAGCGAGTGCTCGAAGAGTTTCCCGGCGTCCGCCTCGGTTCGTACCCGGGACGCGAGTGCACGGTGCGGCTGAAGGGCGAGCGCGCCGACGTCGAGGCCGCGATGGCCGTCGTGCGCGGCTATCTCGACGAGCTGGACTCGAATCCGGCGGCCGCCCGCCTCCAGGCCGCGTGGCAGTCGCACTGGGGGTAGCGCACGCTGATCCTCGGCGGCATGACTGGGCCGAGACACGCAACCTGTCGCAGGCAGGCGATACCCTGTCGCCCATGTCGAAGTTCCATGCGATGTTCGTGCACGCCCACCCCGACGACGAGTCCTCCAAGGGCGCGGCGACGATGGCGCGCTACGCCAAGGAGGGGCACCGGATCTCCGTCGTGACCTGCACCGACGGCATGCAGGGCGACATCTTGAATCCGGCGATGGATCGGCCGGGGATCAAGGAGAGGATGGCAGAGGTCCGAAGGGAGGAGCTGGCCAGGGCGCTGGAGATCCTCGGCGTGACGGACCACTTCGATCTCGGCTACGCGGATTCCGGCTATATCGAGGACTTCGACGGGGACGGGTCCCGGCTGGCGGGCGATTGCTTCTTCAACACCCCCATGGAAGAGGCCGTCGAGCAGCTGGTCGGCATCATCAGGGCCGAGCGGCCCGACGTGCTGGTGACCTATCCGGAGGACGGCGGCTACCCGCATCCGGATCACATCCGCTGCCATGACGTCAGCGCCGCCGCGTTCGACGCCGCCGCCGATCCCGGCCGCTTCCCCCAAGCGGGGCCGCCGCACGAGGTGCGCAAGCTGTACTACGTGGGCGTGTTCAACCGCACGGCTATGAAGCTGCTGCACGATGCCGCGCTCGAGCGGGGCATCGACTCGCATCTGGGCGAGTGGCTGGACCGCGTCGACCCTGACGCTGATGACCCCTCGACGACGCTGGTCGAGATCGGCGACTTCCTGTCGCACCGAAGCCAGGCGCTGCTCGCGCACGCCACGCAGATCGACCCGGACGGCCCGTGGTTCAAGATCCCCGAGTCGCTGGTTCGCGAGATCTATCCGTATGAGTCCTTCGAGCTCGCGCGCAGCCGAGTCGACAGCGACATCCCCGAGTACTCGCTGTTCGCAGGTCTTTGAGCCTGACGCCGGCTGCTCAGGCCCGGCGGCGGGCGATGTAGAACAGGCAGTCGCGGCGGGTCTGCTGGACGGCGGTCGTCATCATCACGGGGATGACGTCCTCGGCGACGACGACGTGGCCGTCGGCCGAGGTGTCGAAGAAGCGCTCTGTCATGTCCAGGCCCGTGACGCTTCGCGCGATCAGCGGCATCGCCGCGCCCGGGTCGATCCGCCCGATCGGGGTCCCGGCCAGCAGCATGCCGAAGTTGTGGGCGTCCAGGCCCGGCGCGAGCACCAGCTCGAGGTCGTCGGTCAGCACAGTGCCGAACGCGAACGGGACTTCGTGGCGGACCTCGACGCGGTGCAGGATCTCGAACAGCCGCAGGGGCCGGCGCTGAGCGCCGTCGATCTGCTCGAGGCGCAGAAAGCAGTCCAGCGCCGATGCTGCGAACGCCGTGTTCTCAGACACGCCGGGCAGGCCGCACTCCATAGAGACCACGGGGCAGCGGTCGACCAGCTGCTCCATGAGC
>DATKBU010000232.1:0-6124 GCA_035513815.1 Egibacteraceae bacterium | reverse complement strand
CCGATGACCCTTTCGGACACCTTTTCGGGCTGGTTACGGTGCTGTGGAAGTGACCGAGCATGCCGTGGTGATCGCAGGAGGCGGCCCGACCGGGCTGATGTTGGCGGGCGAGCTGGCGTTGGCGGGGATCGACGTCACCGTCGTGGAACGACGAACCAGTCAGGATCTCGACGGATCGAGAGGCGGGGGACTTCACTCCCGCACCATCGAGGTGCTCGATCAGCGTGGCATCGCCGAGCGGTTCCTGGCGGAGGGGCAGGTGGCCCAGGTCCACGGGTTTGGCGCGATGCGCCTGGACATCAGTGACTTTCCCACCCGGCACAACTACGGACTTGCGCTCTGGCAGAGCCACTTCGAGCCCATCCTGGCCGGCTGGGTCGATGAGCTCGGGGTTCCGATCCTTCGCGGCTGCGAGGTGGTGGGCTTCGCTCAGGACGACTCCGGCGTCGATGTCGAGATCTCCGGGGGCACGTCGCTGCGAGCGGAGTATCTCGTCGGCTGCGACGGAGGGCGCAGCCTGATCCGCAAGGCCGCCGGCATCGAGTTCGCCGGGCTGGATCCCTCGACGAGCTGGATGATCGCCGAGGTCGAGATGGGCGAGGAGCCGGAGATCGGGATGCGCCGCGAGGGCGGCGGCATCGGTCCCGTCAACCCGGTGGAGGGCGGAGGGCCGTATCGGGTCGTGCTGAAGGAGCAGCCCGACGAGAACGCCAGCGAGCCCACCCTGCAGGATCTCCGCGAGGCGCTCATCGGCGCCTACGGGACCGACTACGGGGTGCACAGCCCGACTTGGATCTCCAGGTTCACGGACATGGCACGGCAGGCCGCGTCCTACCGCGAGGGACGGGTCCTGCTCGCCGGGGACGCCGCGCACGTGCATCCCCCGCAGGGCGGCCAGGGCCTCAACACCGGCGTGCAGGACGCCGTGAACCTGGGATGGAAGCTGGCCCAGGTGGTCAACAAGACATCATCCGACAGCCTCCTGGACACCTACCACGCCGAACGGCATCCGGTCGGCGCCCGGGTGCTGCACAACACCATGGCGCAAGTCGCGCTCAGCGTCGCCGACGACCGTCACCAGGCCCTCCGCGACACCATGACCGAGCTGCTGAGCATGGACGAGCCGCGCAGGCGCATCGCCGCGATGCTGTCCGGTCTGGACATCCACTACGACCTGGGCGAGGGACACCCGCTGCTCGGGCGGCGCATGCCCGACCTCGACGTGCACACCGCGGACGGCCCAACACGCGTGTTCGCCCTGCTGCACGACGCCCGGCCCGTGCTCCTCAACCTCGGCGAACCCGGCGGCTTCGACATTTCCCCTTGGGCGAATCGGGTCCGGCTGGTCGACGCCAAGCACGATGGCATGTGGCAGCTCCCGGTCCTTGGCGAGATCGCCGCGCCCCCGGCCGTGGCGATCCGACCCGACGGCCACGTCGCCTGGGCAGGAGACCTCACGGACCCACAGCTGCCCCAAGCACTTGCGACCTGGTTCGGAGCGGCCACTCGGGCCCATTAGAACCGACATCCGAGCGCCCATCGCGCGCATCAGCTGTGCGCCGAGACGCCGTTCGTCGATGAGGCCGATGAAGTCGCCCGTGCCCTCCCAGGCGACGTGTGAGCCGATCGGCTCGGGAATCCAGGTTTGAGCGTCCGCTCAACCGCGCCCGCCCCAGAAACAGCGAAACCCCTGGCTGACCAGGGGTTTCGTGAAGTTGCGAGGGCAGGATTTGAACCTGCGACCTCCGGGTTATGAGCCCGGCGAGCTACCGAACTGCTCCACCTCGCATAGACGAGGCTAGCGGCGGCTCAGAGTCACTGCAAACTAGAGGGACGCCTGCTCAGCGTCATCGAGGGTCGGCTCTGGCGCCGGGGTGGCGTCCCCTTCGGGCTCCGGTGTGGGAAGGGGTCCGTCGACCAGCTCCTGAGCGTCGCGCAGCAGCTGCTCAGCCTGGCGGGTCTGCTCCTGATACTCGCCAAGATCCCCATCGGTCAGGGCGCGCTCGGCGTCGGCGAAGCGCTCAAGCGCCTCGCGGATCAGCTCGGCGACGCGCGGGTCGACGCCATCCTGCGGGACGCCGTCGTCAGGCTCGCCGGGCGTTGCATCCGGATCTTCGACGGGCGGGGCTGCCTCTCCGAACAGCCGCGCCAGCGCCTCGGCAAGCGTGTCCTCCATCACGACCTGGTCGCCGAACACCAGCACCGTGCGGCGCAGCTCTGGGATATCGGACTGCTGCGCCCGGAGGAATAGAGGCTGCGCGTACAGCAGCGAGTCCTCGACGGGGATGACGAGCAGGTTGCCGTAGATGACGCGCGCCCCGGACTGGTTCCACAGGGTGATCTGCTCGGAGATGCGATCGTCCTGGTCGATTCGCGCTTGGATCTGCTGAGGCCCGAACACCGTGCGGTTGGGCGGCATGAGGTAGGCCTTCAGCTGACCGTAGTTCTCCGGGTCGCTGCGGCCGGCCAGCCAGCCGATGAGGTTGTTCCTGCGCACAGGCGTGAATGGCTGGATCAGCGCGAACTCCTCGCGCTCCTCGCCGGGCAGGCGCATCAGCAAGTAGTAGGGGCGCATCGGGCGGATGCGGTCCTGCTCGTTCGGATTGTTCTGCGCGAAGGCGGCGTCGAAGGGGACGGTCCAGGCGTCCTCCTTCGTATAGAACTGGTCGGCCTCCGCGATGTGGTAGGTGTTGAACATCGCCGACTGCACTCGGAACATGTCCTCCGGATACCGGAAGTGGCGGATCATCTCCTCGCCGGCCTCGCTCGCGTCAGTGAAGCTGGCCGGGAACAGGTCGCGCCAGACCCGCAGCAGCGGATCCTCGTCGTCCATGACGTACAGCGTCACGGTGCCGTCGTAGGCGTCCACCACGGCCTTGACGCTGTTGCGAATGTAGTTCGCTGTCCCCGATAGCCCGGGCACATTGCGCAGCTCCTCGCGGACCTCGACCGTCCCGTCCTGGCTCTGGCCGAGCACGAGCACGCGCTGCTCGGCCTGGGTCGTCTGGGCGAGGTCCACCCGCTGCGAATAGGGGACCATGTCCGTGGTCGTGTAGGCGTCGAGAACCCACTTGATGCGCCCGTCGACCGCCACCGGATACGGGTCGTGGTCAATCTTGAGGAACGGCGCGACCGCCTCGACGCGCCTGCGGATGTTGCGCTGGAACAGAATGCGCGAGTCCCTCTCGATCAAGTTGGACAGCACGATGTTGGGCTCGGCGAAGCGCAGCGCGAACGCCAGGCGCCGCATCGGCGAGCCCACAGCGACCCCGTCCTGACCCGTGTATTCGTACAGCGCCGGATCGCCCTCCTGGACCGGGTAATCCAGCTCCTGCTCGCCGGTCGACACGATCGAGTAGGTGGGCGGGTTCTCGCCGAAGTACACGCGGGGGTTCTCGATGGCCAGCTCTGGCACACCGATCGGCGGCATGTCCTGGACCAGGAACTGCGGCTGGCCGTCGCGTCGCTTGGTACTGACCGTAGAGGCGACCAGCCCGTACCCGTGGGTGTACACCAGCCGCTGGTTCTGCCAGGTCTGGGCGGTGGCGGGCAGGTCGTCTTCGCTGATCTCGCGGACGGAGATCATCACCTGCTGGGTCTCACCGTCCAGCACGTAGCGGTCGACGTCGACGTCTCGGAAGTCGTAGTACGGCCGCAGCTCCTGCAGCTGCTGGTAGGTGTTCTGCAGGGTCGCCGGATCCCACAGGCGGATCGATTCAAGGGTCGTGCGGCTGGCCTCCACCTGGCTCGGCTCGAGGGAGGAGTTGGCGGGGAACGACTCGAACGTGACGTCCTCGTCGATCCTCAGACCGAACGCGTAACGCGTCATCTCGAGATTTCTCTCAATGTACTGCCGCTCCTGGGACAGCTCCTGCGGGTCGACTCGCAGGCGCTGGATGATCGCCGGGTAGATGCCCGACAGCACCACGGCCGCGATCACCAGGACGCCGACCCCTGCAGAGGGCAGGAGCCAGCCGCGGACGCGCAGGTTCGCCAGGAACAGCAAGACGGTGACCGCCGCGATGACGACGAGCAGGCGGTACGCGACCAGTTGGGCGTTGACGTCGGTGTAGCTCAGCCCGGTGACCTGGCCCCGCGGCGAGTAGCTCAGGAGGAACTGGTCCAGGTAGTAGCCCCAGCCCCGAACGGCCACCAGCGCGGCGAGCAGGATCGACAGATGCGCGCTGGCCTGCGGCGTGACCTTCACGCCAGCCGACTGCGGTCGGATCCCGCCGAAGACGTAATGAACCAGCGCGGCCAGCGCCGTAGTCATGAGCAGAGAGGTGAACAGCCACGAATTGATCAACGTGTAGAAGGGCAGGCGGAACACGAAATAGGACAGATCCACCCCGAAATGCGGATCGTCGATCCCGAAGTCGACCGCGTTGGCCCACAGCAGATAGGTCGGCCACTCGGCAGCCATCGACAGGCCCGCGAAGAGGCCGATCAGCAGCGCCAGGCCGAGCAGCAGCCGTGCGGTGAACGGCTCGAGCAGCTCTCGGTAGCGCTCGACGGACTCCTCTTGCAGCGAGGGGATCCGGTATGGCGGCGCGAGGCGGCGCGCGAGCAGCATGTTGACCGCGAGCAGCGCGGCGAGGAACGTCCCGGCGACAGCTCCAAGCCCGATCTTGGTCCCCAGCAGCGTCCAGAACACCTGCGAGAAGCCGACGCTGTCAAACCACAGGATGTCGGTGTAAAAGGTTGCGACCCTGCCGCCTACAAGGAACAGGAAGAAGGCGATGAGGACCACACCCAGCCACCATCGGCGGCGAATAGCTTCGAGCAGGCGCATCAGGCGGGCTCAGATATCGGCACAGTGGTGCAGGTGCAGCCGACGTGAACAGGCGGCGCATCATGGCCGCTGGGGAACGCCTCCGTGAGCGCCAAGGCGCCCGTCTGATCGTTGTGCCGGCAGCGGCCCTCCGGGCAGCGCGGCTCCTTGCCGAGCACCCAGCGGCGGTGCGTGATCCCTCCCGCGGCCCAGCTGTCGAGCATGCCCAGCTCGTAGGCATGGATCAGATGCGTGGCGGCGAGCTGCTCGGCCGTGGCTGACTTCAGCTCGCCGAACGTCGAGCGGACGCGACTGGTCAGCGCGTCCAGCTCCTCGCCCGAGGACAGGCCCATGCGCAGCGTCGCCATGAGGCTGCGCAGGACTCGCCCGCTGGCGTCATCGACGAAGTCGTCGCCCAGATCGCGGCTGCTGGACGCGCGCGGCAGCCGGCGGTCCACCAGCCGAGATGCCGCGATCCCACCTGCTTCGTAGCCCTGGGCGAGCAGCTCGTCGACCAGGCCGGCCAGCGTGCGCAACTCCTCGTCCGTCGGCAGGAAGGCGCCAGGGTCGGTCTCGCCAGCGGCCCGCCGCAGCCGGTCGAGCACGACGTTGTGCAGGTCATGCATCCCGCGTTTGATTCCCCGGACGAGCTTCGGGTGCAGGTGACTGAGCGCCGCCGCTCGCAGCGCCTGCGGCGCGAGATTGTCCCCGTCGATGATCATGCCGCCGCGCGGCGGCTTGATGGGGATCACGTCCGCGTCGCCGCCGTCCGCTGCGTCAGGGCGCGACTCCGCGGCGGCAGCGAGCCCATCAACCTTGGGCTGGCCAGCAGCCGGCGCTTCGGCGGCGGGCGCCTCAGCCGCGTCCGCGTCCGCGTCCGCGACGAGCTGTTCAGCGGTGCCCTGGGCGGGCGACCCGTCTGAGGCCGGCTCGTCGGCGGCGGCCTGCGCCTCGGCCGCATGCTCAAGAGCGGACAGCTCCGCCTCGGCGGGAACCTCCTCGGCTTCCGATTCCGCGACATCCGATTCCTCGACGCCGGAGTCCTCGGCGCCGGATTCCTCTGCCGCCGGCTCCTCTGCCGCCGGCTCCTCGGCCGCAGGCTCCTCGGCCGCCGGCTGGTCGACGGGCGCGGCGTCCTCAGCCGCCTGCTGAGTCGCGGGCTGATCCAGCGCGGCCCGGTGAAGCGAGGCGGCTGCCTGCGACGCGCGCGCGCGGACGATCGGCTCGCCGCTCAGGGTCTGCGCTTCCTCCGTGTCCGGCTCCGGGTCAAGCGCCTCGTCGCCACCAGAGTCGCCTCGGGACCGAACGAGCTCCGCGCGACCGCCCCAGGCCGTCGCGAGCCGCTCAGACTCC
>DATKBU010000231.1:0-2218 GCA_035513815.1 Egibacteraceae bacterium | reverse complement strand
CGGGGCAGGCCAACGTGATCGAGGCGTCCGCCAGTGGCGCGACGGCGGCGTGGCGCTGCTGGGCGGCCGCGCGCTCCATCAGCGCGGCGAACCAGTCCAGGAACGGGGCGCTGCCATCCTCATCACGGAAGAAGACGATGGTGGTCGTCGGCACGGGAACAGAGCGAGCTTATCCATCTTGCTAAGCTCGTTCAAGGTCTGTGACGACGGCTCCTGAACGTCGGCTGCCGAGGACACCGTACCGCCGCAGATGCGAGGCGCCTTCCGTCAACGGCTATGTGACCTCGGGTACGTCGAGGGGCGCAACGTCGTGATCGAATACCGACATGCCGATCAGCTCCGCGGTCTCCAGCGCCCACGGCATGAGCTGATCGGCGGGGACGACGCGGTTGACGAGGCCGAGGCGCGCGGCCTCCGCTGCGTCGATGAGCCTGGCCGTCGGCAAGAGCTCCATTGCGTGCACGTAGCCGATCTGCTGGACGAGCTTGTTGGCGGCGCCGCCGAAAGGATAGATCGACCAGCGCACCTCGGGCAGCCCGAAGCGCGCGTGGGGCGCCGCTGCGCGGATATCGATCGACAGCAGCAGCTCGACGCCGCCCCCGACGCAGTCGCCGTTGACCGCGGCGACGATGGGCTTCGTGTACAGGTGATGCTTCAGCAGGGCGTGGTTGACGACGGCGGCCAGCGCGGGATCGGCGGAGAGGTCGCCGGCCCGGTCGGCGCCCGAGCTGAAGGCCCGCGCGTCATGGCATTGCGGCGCGGCTGGTTGTCGATGGTGACGACGGCGACGTGCGGGCCGTGCGCCTCGACGCGGATCTCCATGGCGGTGGCGCGCCTCGATCAGCCGGCGAGGCCCGGCACCACGACGACCTTGCCGTATGCCTTGCGGTCGGTCAGGAGCCGGATGGCCTCGGCGCTCTGCTCGAGCGGCAGGCGGTGGGTGACGCACGGCTTGAGCCGGCCCTCCCGATACCACCGCAGCAGCTCCTCGACCGAGCGCAGGAGCGTGTCCGGCGCATGCCAGCGGTAGTACCGGAGCGAGCAGCCGAGCGCCGCGCGGTTCTTCACCAGGAGCCGGTTGGCCGGGATCTGCTGCACGCCCCCGACGAAGCCCACGAGGAGCAGGCGTCCGCCCCAGCCGAGCGAGGACAGCGCGGCATCCGACAGCTCGCCGACCCGCGCATGGTCGAGGCCTACCTGGGCATGGCCGTGCGCCATGGTTGACCCACCCCCGCTGTTATCACGGCGTGGTATGGTGATAACACCATGATCCGGACCCAGATCTCGCTCGACGAGCAGGCGTACCGCGAGGCGAAGGCCGAGGCCCGCCGCCAGGGCATCTCGCTGGCCGAGTTCCTCCGGCGCGCCGTCCGGCTGGCCCTGCCGGCCCGGCCGCGGGACGATCGGCCATGGATGCGGTATGCCGGCTGCGCCGCCTCCGGCGACCCGGACGGCAGCCAGAGCGTGAACCGCGTGGTGTACGACCGGCCCCGGCCGTGACGGCCGGGCCGGTCTTCCTCGACAGCGGGATCTTCATCGCGTTCATCGACCGCTCGGACCGGCATCACCCGGTCGCCCTGCGGCTCTTCGGGGAGCCTCCCCTACGCTGGTACACGTCGCTCGCGGTGGTCTCGGAGTCGTACAGCTGGTTCCTGCACCGGATGGGCGAGGACGTGGCGCGCTCGTTTCGTCTGGCCCTGGCCGCGCTGCCGCGCCTGCAGCTCCTCCCGCTCGATCTCGACCACCACGCGGCGGTCGTGCAGCAGCTCGAGCGCCTTCGCGGCCACCGGCTGACCTACGTGGACGCCTCCAGTCTCGTGTTCCTGGGTGCGCTGCGCATCCGGCAAGTGTGGGGGACCGACCGCGACCTCGCGCTGGAGGGCGCCCGGATCGTCCCGGGCGGCTCCTGACCCGGTTCCCGCTCTCTCCCGCAGGAGCGCATAGAGGATGCCGGCGAGGCGACGCGGCCCGGCCGGGGCAGGCGCTGGACGCGCTGGATAAAGTTCTCCGCGCGGCCGGAGGGCACACGGTCCCCCTGCTGCCGGAGCAGGGCCCGGATGACGGAGATGGAGCGCGTGCGCGTCCGGACGAGGGCGTCTCGGACGAGCAACCGGCCCCGCACGTGGCGCTGCGGATCGGAAAGACGATGGGCGGGGCGGTAGGCGCTGAGCCGGCAGGCCTCGGCCAGGGCGCGGGCATCGCGCCGGTCGGTCTTGAC
>DATKBU010000230.1:0-2562 GCA_035513815.1 Egibacteraceae bacterium | reverse complement strand
GATCGCCGAGCATGGCCGCGTCGATGAGCTGCCGGAGACGGTGCAGGGCATCATCGCCGCGCGGCTGGACGGCGTGGAGCGCGACGAGAAGCGACTGCTGCAGGATGCGGCGGTGGTCGGCAAGGTCTTCTGGAGCGGCGCCCTGGCGGCGATGAGCGGCGAGCCGCGCACCGCGGTCGAGGAGCGCCTCCACGCGCTGGAGCGCCGGCAGTTCGTGCGGCGCGAACGTCGCTCGTCGGTTGCCGGCGAAACCGAGTACGCCTTCCGGCACATCCTGGTGCGTGACGTCGCCTACGGCCAGATTCCGCGTGCCGAACGGGCCGATCGGCATGCCCGGGCAGCCAGTTGGATCGAGTCGCTGGGCCGCACCGGCGACACCGCCGAGCTGCTGGCGCAGCACTACCTGGCGGCGATCGAGCTGGCCCGCGCCGCGGGAGTCCCTGCCGAGCGCTACACGGAGGGCGCCCTGGCCGCGCTGCGCGTGGCCTCCGAGCGCGCCATGTCGCTGAACGCATTCCCGCTCGCGGCTCGATATTTCCGGGGCGCGCTCGACCTGATGGACGAGGACGATCCAGCGCGGCCGCGCATCCTGTTCGGCTACGGCAAGGCGCTGCGCTTCTCCGAGGAACGCGGAGCCGATGTGCTTGCCGAGGCGGAGAGGGCGCTTCGCGCCCGGGGTGACGCGGAGGCCGCCGCTGAGGCATCGGTCCTTCAGGCCGAGCTGGCATGGTTCCGTGGCGACGGCAAGCAGGCGGCTGCCCATCTCGCCCGGGCCACCGAGCTGGTCGACGAGCTGCCGGCGTCGTACTCGAAGGCCTATGTCCTGAGTGACCTGTCGCGCTACCACATGCTCGCCGGCCGCCGCGAGGAAGCGCTGCGACTTGGCCGTCAGGCACTGGCCATCGCCGAGGAGCTCCGATTCGAGGAGATCCGCGCGCACGCGCTCAACAACATCGGCACGCTGCGCGTCGATCAGGGCGATACGGCGGGTATGGATGACCTCGAGCTGGCGAGGGAGATCGCCACCACCGTCAACTCCCCGGAGCTGGCCCGGGTCCTCAACAACATGGCCAGCGCGTCATGGATGCTGGGCCAGACAAAGCGAGCCGACGAGCTGTGGCGCGAGGCGCTGGCCCGAGCCCGGGAACTCGGAAACGCGTCGGTCGAACGCTTTGTGCGCGCGCATGTCCCGAACCTCGACATTCGCGCAGGCGCGTGGGATGCCGCCTTGCGGGCGCTTGATGAGTTCATCGCGGAGGCGGAGGCGGCTGGCGGGCACGTACAGGAAGCGAACGCGCGGGAGAGCCGGGCCGGGATTCGCTTTGCGCGCGACGACGTCGCAGGTGCGCTGAACGATACCGAACGAGCGCTTGACGCGGCTCGCCGCGCCGGCGACCCGCAAGCCTTGCTCCCCGCCCTGGAGTCCATGGTCTGGCTGCTGATGGAGTTGGGCCGCCGGGATGAGGCCGAGCCGCTGCTCGAGGAGCTGCTGGCGCACCCGCACGCCGCCGAGTACATGGGCGTCGGCCTTGCCCTTGCGCTGGTGGAGCTCGGTCGTCTCGAGGACCTCCGGCGCCTGGTTGATGAGTTCCGCAGCGATGCGTGGCGCGCGCCCCTTGCACCCCTCCTCTCCGGCGACCTGGTCGAAGCGGCCGACCGGCACGAGGCGATGGGCATGCTGCCCTTGGCCGCCCTGCTGCGCCAGACCGCCGCCCGGCACCTCGTGGAGCAAGGCGAGCTCGAGGCTGCACGGCCACCGCTCGCCGCCGCGATGGCGTTCTGGCGCCGCGTTGCCGCACGCCGCCGGCTGCGCGAGGGGGAGGAGCTGATGGCGCGGGTCGCGGCGGCAGAGAGCGGCGGACGGTCGCGGGCACGCCGGCGGCGGCCTCGGTCTGGCGGTCCGAGCGCCCCGGTTCCCCCGTAACGTCCGTGGGGCGGTCACTATCCGAGGATGTCGCCGCCGGGTTGGCCCTTCTGCCCGATAGGGAGGGAACGCACTGCAGCTCATCGACGGCCAGCCCGTCTTTTCAGCCACCGGCCTGGTCGGCCATCTCGCCTGCGAGAGCCTCACCGCGCTGGAGCGCGCCTGGCTGGCCGGCCTGACCGAGCGCCCCCACCGCCCGGACCCCGAGCTGGACGTCATCCGCGCCCGCGGCCCGGAGCACGAGCGCCGCTACCGCGAAGAGATCGAGGCACCGGGCAAGCGGGTGGTGGAGATCACCCGCGACGAGGGCTGGAGCGCGGCGAGCAGCTGCGTGCCCAGGCCGATGCCACGCAAAGGCGATGGCCGAGGGCGCGGACGTCGGAACACCTGGCCCGCGCGGCCGAGTTGGTCGATGGCATGGATCCCTCGTTCTCCAAGGCGTACGTGCTCAGCGACCTGTCGCGCTATTGCATGCTGCGCGGAGCAGGTGGCCCGCATGGTCATCGGTCGCCGCAGCGAGCTGAACCTCACCGTGGAAGAGCTCGCCGAACGGATGGGCGACAAGCGCGTCGGCGATCAGGCGGATCGAGAGCGCCCAGCACGCAACGAGCGTGAGGACGCTGGAGCGGCTGGCGGAG
>DATKBU010000229.1:0-2855 GCA_035513815.1 Egibacteraceae bacterium | reverse complement strand
CTGCAGGTCTGCTGGAGTCGTTCCGCACCAACGTTGCTGTCACATAACTATTCCGCCTCCGGAGGTAATTCTTGACGTCGGCCGTTGCGTCTCGTCATACTTCCGAGATCGGAGGTGTTGTGTGACATGGCGTCGTTGTGGGGTGTGGAGCGGGCTGCAGAGCATCTCGGGGTGAGCCCGCGCCACGTGCGGAGCCTGATCGCTTCCGAGCGGCTCCCGGCGCAGCGGCTGGGCTCGGTATGGCTGCTCGACCCCGAGGCCGTGCGTGTCCGCGCGCGTGAGGGCGCCCAGGCAGGACGCCCGTTCTCACCGGTTCTCGCATGGCAGGCCCTTCACGTCATGGACGCGATGTGCGTTGCTGACGACCCGCGGTCCCCTGCGGCTGAGGCGTGGGACGCGATCGCCGACCGCAGGGTCCGCCATCGGCTGCGCCAGGCCCTCGCCGACCCGCGGCCCAGCGCCCGTTGGCGGCATGCGCTGGGCGGCCGGGCCAAGCGCCTACCGGTGTGGGCGCACCCGGGCGTCCTTGCGCGCATGGCGTCGGACGAGCGGCTGCGGCTGGGCGGATCAGCGGCTGCCGCTGCCCACGCCGTCGACGCGGCGGACCCGCAGGCGCGTCGCTGGTACATCGACGTGGACGATCTCGACGCGGTCCTGGGGGAGTACCGGCTCAAGCGCGACGACTCCTCCGAGCTGGATCTCATGGTCATCCCGCACGTTGTCCCCGTGGAGCTGCGACCCGCGATGGGCCAGCCGGTCCCGCTGGCCGTGGCGCTGGTCGACCTGCTGGAGTCCCCCGACGCGCGGGAGCGCCACGCCGCGGCGCAGCAACTCGAGCCACTGCACCTGTCAGGCGCGCCGTGATCGAGCTCGCCGGCCTCACGCCAGCGGCGGAGGAGGGCTGGTGGCTGCTGTTCGACCTCATGGCCGAGCGAGGCGACACCTGTCTGCTCATCGGCGGACAGATGATGGCCCTGCTCGCGGCAGAGCACGCCTCCGTGCTCCCGCGGACCACCGACGACGTCGATGTCGTGGTGAACGTGCAGCAGCACCGCCGCGGCACCGAGTGGCTCGCGGACTGGCTGCTGGAACGCGGCTTCGAGTTCGCGCGACCGAGCGCGGACAACATCGGCCACCGCTTCTTGCGACCCACCGACGCCGGCTACGGGACCATCGTGTTCGACGTCCTCGCACCAGCCTGGCTGGGACGCGCGCAGATCGCACTGACCCGACCGCCGGCCCGTACCGTCAGGGCACCGGGGTCGACCACGGCGTTCGCGCGCAGCTCGGTCGTCGACGTGCGCATCGACGGGATCCTCGGCCGAGGCCAGCGGGTCGGGCAGGTCCGCCGGCCGGACCTGCTCGGCGCCCTCGTCATGAAGGCCGCCGGCATCGCCGAGATCGCCGTGCGCAGCAACCCCGAACGGGACTGGCAGGACGTTGCGCTCCTGCTGTCTCTTCTGCCCGACCCCGTCGCCGAGGCTCAGCGGTGCACCGCCCGTGACCGCCGCCGGCTGCGGCACGTCCAGCCGCTGCTCGACAGGAATCACGTGGCTTGGGTGCCTCTGGGTGACGAGCACCATCGTCGCGGCGCGAGTGCTCTGGAGTTCCTGCTGGACAACTGACCGGAACGCGTGGGCATCCCGCCTGTTTCGCACCAGGCTTGAATCGAGTTGCTGCTTCGGATCCAGAAGGAGGCGTTCACCATGAGCCCGACCATCACCGACCCCCGTCCCGTGATGGTGACCGCGCCCAACGGCATCATCTGGACACGGCGTCCGGAGGCGGACAGCACCCCGGAGCAGTTCCTCGCGGCGCTCCGCCAGTTCCTGACCATGCATTCGGTGGCGGCCGCGTGGAACTGGTGGCGCGACGGCCAGGCCGAGCAGGAACGGGCACGCATCGAGCGCATCGTGTTCGGTTGGGACAACGGCGCTCCGGCTAGGACCGAGGCGGATGCCAAAGCGTTCGCCGCCGACTACATGAAGACGGTCAGAGCCGACATGGCGAAGGACCGCCGAGCGAGGCAGCGCCGGGCATCGAGGCAGTACGACCAGGAGCGGCAGAAGGACCGGCTGCGTGTTCTCCGACTGGAGTCGGACGCAGCCTTCTTCGCTCATGTCGCCGCCAAGCCGAGCAGCCCCGAGCAGCGCCAAGCGGCCGAGCAGCGCGCGGCGGCCGCCATGAAGGAGTCGGCCGGGCTGCGTGACCGCATCGGTCGGGACCTCGAGCGCGTGATCGATGCTCAGGGTTCCACCCCTGCCGAGCGTCGGGAGCATCACCTCCGCAGTCACATCAACTACTGGCGCCACCCGCGGCTTCGGGAGTGGTCCACGTCGGACAAGCGACGGTTCAAGGCGCTACTCGCCATGCCGCCGCTGCGGCCCGAGGACATGTGCTCGGAGTGCGAGGCGCCGTCCTCGTGGCACGACTTCGACTTCTCCCTACGGCTGTTCCATCCCGCTCCGGAGCCCAGCTCCCGGGCCGAGGCACTCGCCCGACTGATGCCCGGGTGGTGGGAGCGCTGCCCGGCCTGCACCGCGTACAAGATCGAACACGTGTGGGGCGGCAGCAGAACCCTCCCGGGTTTCACCGGCGATCAGTACGTCGCCATGCTCCCGCCGTTGCTGAAGGCTTTGTTCGGTCCGCCGCCCGAGCGACGGCCGAAGCCGGCGCAGGCTCCGAAGCCCAAGCCGCTCGCCGTCATCCCCGCGGGAATACCGCTCGATGAGGTCGTCGCTCGCCTCGCTGAAGCCCAGAAGCTCCACCCGCAGGCGGAGGTCCGGCGGGGCCGCGGCGACGGCTGGGAGCTGTGGCCAGCGACGCCGAGGACCTGAGCCCGAGACCGCCCGTTC
>DATKBU010000228.1:0-12695 GCA_035513815.1 Egibacteraceae bacterium | reverse complement strand
CGATGCGGTTCATCTGTTCAGCGAACAGGATGCCGAGCACATAGGACACGAAGAACCACACAGTCAGCAGCGAGATCATCAGGCGCAGATTGCGACTCCAGTATTCGCGGCGCCAGTGCTCCTGATCTGCTACAGGCCGGGCAGGCTCCCCCGAGGATTCTGATAGCTGGCTCACTGCGACCGACTCCTTTCGCCTGAGACGACGCCGGCGAGCCGCCCGTATCACCCCTGCGGCAAGCCTGACCTTGCGGCCACATAACGCCACGCGCGGCTCGTGGACAATGGCGACTCCCCCGGCGGAGCGATCGAGTCCCCCGACGGTCGCGCGCGCTGCCCCTGCGGCGGGGGAGTCGCCCGCAGACCGCTCACGCGAACGCTGAGACCGTTCGGAACCCTGAACGCGCCGCCTGGGGGCCCATCCTGTCCGTGAGGCGCCGCTGCCTCTAGCGTTGACCTCGTGGAAGCTGCCGAATCGCGCTCGACTCCCGGCGCCGCGAGGCCGCGCTGGCCATACGCAGACGCGGCGCAGAAGCCGCTGCTGGGCGCATCGCTGATGATCGTCTTCGGCTCCGTCTTCCCCTGGGTGAACAGCACCTTCGGCGCCATCGGCGGTCTGAGCGGGGCAGGGCTGTGGACGCTGTACGTCGGATTCCTGGGCGTCTCGGGGTCATTGGTGCGGTGGCGGCGCGTTGCCGCGGCGCAGGCGGCCGCCATGGGACTCGTGGCCATCGGCCTGTCAGGATGGCAGCTCGCGCGGATCCTCCAGGTCAGCACGGCCACAGCGTCCTGGGGGAGGCTCACGCCAGGTGTGGGACTCGTCATGGTGCTGGGCGGAGGGGTCTGGGCCCTCGCGTGCGCTCGGCGCCTCATCTGGCGGTGAGTAGCTCTATCGCTTCGCGCACACGAGGACTACCGTTTCAGGCGTGGACATTGGCGGAGCCTTGCGACGGTGGCGTGCGCTGCTGAGGATCTCCTCGCGCGCCCCGGCGGGGCGCGCGACTCGCTGGGAGACGGATCCGCCGCCGCTCGATGAGTACGACACCGCGGCCGAGGTCGACGCCACTTTCCGTACGCAGCGCCGCATCGCAATCGGCTACTTCCTCGTGTTCCTGGTGGTGACGATCGGGGTGCCGGCGCTGACGCTGGTGCTGGACTGGTGGTCGTCCGGGCGGGTCATTGGCGGGATGAGCCCCAACTTCGCCATGGCGGCCGTCGGGCTGTACGTGTTCTTCTTCGCGCTCGCGCTGGCCGCCGCGAGGCTGGCCACCGCCGTTGAGGACCGGATGCTCGGCGGTCCCGACGCATCGCCGTTCGCCGATGAGGAGCGCCCGCTTTGACCGTCGGCTCCTTCGCGGTCCTTGCGATGGCGATCGCCGTGACGGTCGCGCTCACACTGCTCGCCCGCCCGAGAGGCGCGTCGACGCTGGACTTCTACCTGGCCGGCCAGCGGATCGGCGTGGTGACCAACGCCTGCGCCATCTGCGGGGACTACTTCTCGGCTGCGTCGTTCCTGGGCGTCGCAGCGGCGGTGTACGCGTCCGGGCTCGACGGCGTGTGGTATGCGACCGGCTTCGCCGCAGGGTTCGTCCCCGTGCTGCTGTTCGTCGCGGCGCCCCTGCGGCGCTTCGGCGAGTTCTCGATTCCCGACTTTCTCGGCCGGCGCCTTCAGTCTGAGCACGTGCGACTGTGCGCCGTGATCGTGGTCGAGCTGGTGATCCTGAGCTACCTCGTCCCGCAGGCGGTCGGCAGCGGCATCACCTGGGAGCTTCTGGTCGGCAAGGGCATCGCCGGGCTGTCCCCGTACGCCACCGGGGTCCTCGTCTCGACGGCGGTGATCACCGGCCTGGTCGCGTTCGGAGGGATGCGGGGCACCACCTGGACGCAAGCGGTCCAGTTCCTGTTCCTGCTCGCGGTGCTCGGCTGGTTGGCTGCGGCCACGTTCAGCGCAGGGTTCTCCTACCCCGCAGCGGTCGAGCGCCTCGGACAGCAGCCGCTGGCCAACCCGGCCCTGGACCAAAGCGGCTGGCGACTGGAGGCTGAGACGAACCAGCTGCACGCCGATGTCCCCGCTCGCTTCTCTCAGCCAGGAGCGCGCTACGGATCGTTTGGCCAATTCGCGCTGGTGATGACGCTGGTGATGGGCACCGCGGGTTTGCCGCATGTGATGAACCGCTACTTCACCAGCCCGTCGGGACGCGCTGCGCGGCTCACCACGGTCTGGGTGCTGGGGCTGGCAGGGCTGTTCTACGCGCTCGCGGTCCTGCTGGGGACTGCCGCCCGAGCCGTCGTCCCGTCCGCGATCCCCGGCAATCCCTGGCTCGCCGATCTCACCGTCGATGGCGTGCTCCAGGTCCCCGAGCACGCCCTCCTCGTTCTGGGGCGGCTGCATGCCGACAGCGCTGGGCTCGGGATCATCGCGACCGGCGCGCTGGTCGCGGTGATGTCCACCATCGCTGGGCTGCTGCTGGCCGCGGCGGCGTCGTGGGGCCACGACGTGTACGAGCGCCACATCAACCCCGCCGCCACGCAGCGCCAGGCGGTGCGGGCTGGCCGAATAGCGGTGGCCGCGGCCGCAAGCCTGTCGGCGCTGCTCGCCCTTCGACTGCAGCCGGAGTCGCTGTCGGCGCTGTTTCCCTCGATCGTGGCGACGATGGTCACGTGGGCCTTCGCCTTGGCGGGGTCGGCGCTCACCCCGGTGCTGCTGCTGGCAATCTGGTGGCGGCGCACGACCGCGGCTGGCGCGGTCGCCGGGATGCTGATCGGCGCGGGCACCGCCATCGCGCTGTTCGCTGTGGGCATCGGGACCGGCGCGGGCGCGGCCGGGATCCGCGGCGCGCTGCTCACCCCCACCCTGTTCGCGGCGCCGCTCGCGATGCTCGTCGCCGTCGGCGTCTCAAGGCTCACGACGGCGCCCGCCGACACCGATCGGCTGTGGCTCATCCTGCATGGCACGGCGGCTGACCGGCAGGCCGAGCGGCTCGCGCAGCTCACGATCGCGGGAGTCAGCGGCGACGGCCGCACGTCGTCGCGCGCGCGACGATCGGTGATCCGATGAAGGGCGGAAGCTGGCTTCTCGCTGCCGCCGCCGCGGCACTGTGGACGGTCGTGTACCTCGCGACCCAGGTGCTGACGCGGCCGGCGCTGCCCACGGGCTGGACCGTGCTCGTCGGCGTGATCCTGTCGACGGTGCTCACCCTCGGCTACCCGTCTCCGCTGCGCGGTCCCCGCAGCCTGCGGCGACCTGGCCGCCCACCGCTCACGCAGCGACGGGCCGCCAAGGGGGCGGGCGAGTCGGTGAGCACGTTCGCCGCGGTGGGGCGCAACATGGCCCTGCGCAGCGGGCTGACGGCCGAGACAGCCGACCGCACCGTGCGGCTGCTGCGACCGCTGCTCGGCGGTGACGCGGTGGCGATCACCGATCGTGAGAAGGTCCTCGCGTTCGCGGGCCCCGGCAAGGAGCACCACCTGCCCGGCGCCCCGCTTGGCCCGGGCGGCATCGCCAAGGCCATGACCGGCGAGCGCACGCAGATCCTCAAGAACCGTCGGGAGATCGGCTGCCAATCCGCCAGCTGCCCGCTGGAGAGCGGCATCGCCGTCCCATTGGCCATCGGCGGGCGAACGGTCGGCTCGCTGGAGGTCTACCGCGTGGAGGGCGCGCCGCCGCCCCGAGATCTGGTGGAGGGCATGGCCGGAATCCTGTCGCTTCATCTGGAGCTGGCCGACCTCGACCGGGAGCGGCAGCTGGCGGCTGATGCGAAGCTTGACGCCCTGCGTGCGCAGATCAACCCGCACTTCCTGTTCAACACACTGAACACCATCGCGTCGAAGGCCCGGACCGATCCGGAGGAGGCGCGGCAGCTGCTCCTGCGCCTGTCTGATTTCTTCCGCTACTCCATCCGCCAGGACGGGCACTTCGCCGACTTCGGCCAGGAGTACTTCTTCGTCCGCACGTATCTGTCTCTCGAGCAGGCGCGCTATGCGGAGCGACTGCGTGTGCGCTATGACGTGGATCCGCAGGTCCTCGGCGTCCAGGTCCCAGTGCTCGTGATCCAGCCCTTGGTCGAGAATGCGGTGAAGCACGGTCTGGCGCCCAAGGTCGGCGGCGGCACCGTGGTGCTGAAGGCGCGTGTGGACCCGCTGGCTCGCGCCACCATCATCAACGTGCGCGATGACGGAGTGGGCATCCCGCCGGAGGTCCTCGCTCAAGCGCTCAAGGGAGGGGGCTACGAGGGTGGGATCGGGCTGCGCAATATCAGCGAGCGGCTGACGACGCTGTTCGGCGAGCGCTACCAACTCGATGTTCGATCCCGTCCCGATGAAGGAACGACTGTGGATCTGCGGATCCCGCTCCGGTGAACTCGAGGGGCTGATGACCGCTCGCTGCTTGATCGTCGACGACGAGGCCCCCGCCCGCGCGGAGCTGCGCTACCTGCTGCGCGCGTTCCCCAATGTGCAGGTCGTCGGGGAGGCCACGAACGCTGAGGAGGCGCTTCTCCTGCTCCGCTCGCTCGAGTACGACGTCGTGCTGCTCGATATCCGCATGCCGGGCGGTACTGGGCTGGAAGTCGCCGAGGCTCTTCGCGCCCAGCGCCGGCCGCCGGCGGTCATCTTCACCACCGCCTACCCCGACCATGCCGTCGAGGCGTTCGACCTCGCCGCAGCTGACTACCTCGTCAAGCCGTTTGATGAGGAGCGGCTGGGCAGGGCGCTGGAGCGGGCGCTGTCCTCCGGCGCCGACGAGGATGATCCAGGGCCTGCGTCCGCCGTGGCCGGCATGCCGCCGGAGGCGCTTGGCCGGATCCCGGTCCAGCGCGGCGACCGCACGTTCCTGGTGGACGAGTCGGAGGTGATCTACGCGACCGCGGCGCGCGGCTACAGCTACCTCAAGTTGGCCGACGATCGGGTGCTGGTCAATTACTCCCTCAGCGACCTGGAGCGGCGTTTGTCCGGGCACTTCTTCCGCGCGCACCGCTCAAACCTGGTCAACCTCGATCACGTCCGCGAGCTCGTGCCCGATTTCAAGGGCGCGCTGGTGCTGCTGATGGACGACCGCCAGCAGAGCCGAGTGGAGGTCTCCCGCCGTCAGGCGCGCGAGCTGCGCCGGCTTCTCGGGCTGTAGCCCTTCCTCAGGCGGCAGGCAGGACGTAGCGCCAGATCGCCAGGTAGTGTGCGGTGCTGCCGGCGATCACGAAGAGATGGAAGATCTCGTGGTAGCCGAACCAGGCCGGAGATGGGTCCGGCCAGCGACGCGCATAGACCACAGCGCCGACGGTGTACAGCACACCGCCGAGCGCGATGAGGCCGCTGCCCTCCCAGGGAAGCGCGGTGATGATGCGAGTGAAGGGCACGACCGATAGCCAGCCGACCCCGACGTAGCCCGCCGCGACCAGCCAGCGGGGAGCGCGCAGCGGCGACAGCGCGATCCCGGCGCCGACCAGCGCCACCAGCCAGGCCACCGCCAGGCTCGCCGCGCGCCAGCCGCCGTGCAGCGAGAAGAAGGCGACCGGCGTGAAGGTTCCCACGATGAACAGCTGGATCATCGCCGCGTCGCAGCGGCCCAGCCACTCGCGCACCGACGGTCGCCAAGATCCGAGGTGGTAGACCGAGCTGATGCTGTACAGGCCCACCAGGGTCATCCCGAACACCATGACCGACAGCCGCTGAAGCCCGCCCGCAGGCGCTGAGCGCCACAGGAGCCAGGCGCCGGCCAGCGCGAGCGGCGTGGCGCTGGCGTGGAGCCATCCGCGCAGCACCGGGCGCGCCTCGACCCCGGCAGCCACCGCATCAGTCGCGGCTGAGATCCGCTGGCGTCCAGTCACGGCTGGTTCCTTCCCTTTCAGAGAAAACCTACGCGCCCGGGGGCCCGCTGTCGCGGGTGATGAACTTGTTCATGCGGCCACACCTCGGCATCATCGTCTCAGCGCGGCGGCGCACACGACGAGGCGGACTGGGAGGCGCGGAGGCCATGGCCAAGCGGCTGGTCGTGCTCATCTCCGGGACCGGCTCCAACCTC
Source organism: Egibacteraceae bacterium (assembly GCA_035513815.1). Taxonomy (GTDB): domain Bacteria; phylum Actinomycetota; class Nitriliruptoria; order Euzebyales; family Egibacteraceae; genus DATKBU01. The sequence continues at coordinate 6,682 of DATKBU010000228.1, read as the reverse complement.
CAGGCGCTCCTGGACCATCCCGACCTGGGCGGGACGATCGCGCTGGTCGCTGCGGACAGAGCCGACGCGGGCGGCCTCGAGCGCGCCCGGCGCCACGGGATCGCCGCCGCGGCGGTCCAGCTCGCCGACCATCCGGATCGCAAGGCATGGGAGTCCGCTCTGGCTGCGGCAGTGTCGGCCGCGGAGCCCGACCTGGTTGTGCTGGCGGGGTTCATGCGGATCCTGTCAGGGGATTTCGTGCGCCGGTGGCCGATCATGAATGTCCACCCGTCGCTGCTGCCGGCGTTCCCCGGCGCCAGAGCAGTCGAGGAGGCGCTGCACTGGGGTGTGAAGGTGACGGGCGCCACGGTGCATTTCGTCGATGAGCAGGTCGACCATGGGCCGATCATCGCTCAGGAGGCCGTCGCGGTCACCGGCGATGACACCGCCGAGACGCTGCACGAGCGCATCAAGTCCGTGGAGCACCGGCTCCTGCCGCACGCCGTCGCCCTGTTCTGCCACGACCGTCTGACTCTAGAAGACCGCAACGTCAGGATCCGCCCGTGAGTGACTTCATCCGCGTCCGCCGCGCTCTCGTCAGCGTCTACGACAAGACCGGCCTGCCGGAGCTGGCCCGCGCGCTGGCGGAGATCGGCGCGGAGATCATCTCGACCGGGTCGACCGCGCAGGCGATTCGCGATCTCGGCGTGGACGTGACCGAGGTCGCCAAGGTCACCGGTTTCCCCGAGATCCTCGACGGACGCGTGAAGACGCTGCACCCGGCGATCCACGCCGCGATTCTGGCCGACCGGTCGAAGGAATCGCACCTGGCAGCGCTGCGTGAGCACGGCATCGAGCCGATCGATTTGGTCGTGGTGAACCTGTATCCGTTCCGAGAGACGATCGCACGGCCCGACGTCACCCCTGACGAGGCGATCGAGATGATCGATATCGGCGGGCCGACCATGGTTCGAGCGGCGGCGAAGAACCACGGCAGCATCGCAGTTGTCGTCAACCCGCCCTATGACCGGCTCATCGAGCATCTGCGCAGCGATGGCGGACTGCATCTGGAGAGCCGACGGGAGGCGGCTGCGGCTGCGTTCGCCGCCACGGCGGCCTATGACGCCGACGTCCGCGATTGGCTCCACCGCGACGAGGCCTTCCCTGAGCGCTACGGGCCCGTGTTCCGCAAGGCGCAGGATCTGCGCTACGGCGAGAACCCCCACCAGGCCGGCGCGTACTACGTCGAGCGCGGCGCCGCCTGGGGTCTGGGGTCGGCTCGCCAGCTCGGCGGCAAGGAGCTCAGCTACAACAACATCCTCGACACCGATGCGGCCTGGGGCATGGCGTTGGATTTCACAGAGCCCTGCGCGGTGATCGTCAAGCACACCAACCCAGCTGGCATCGCGGTGGCCGGCAGCCTCGCTGAGGCATATCCGGCCGCGCTGGCGGGGGATCCGGTCAGCGCGTTCGGGGGGATCGTGGCGGTCAACCGCCCGCTCGACGCCGAGACGGCGCGCCAGATCGTCAAGATCTTCACCGAGGTCGTGGTCGCGCCCGGCTACACCGACGAGGCGCTGGATGTCCTGCGCGCCAAGGCGAACCTGCGCATCCTCCACGTGGTCAATCCAGATCGGCCCCCTCGAGCCCTGGCGCTGCGCAGCGTGTCCGGCGGCCTGCTGGTGCAGGAGGCTGATGTCGCGGCTGAGGTCGAGGCCGAATGGACGGCGCCGACGAAGGCGCAGCCGGGCGAGGACGTGATGACCGAGCTGCGCTTCGCCTGGAAGGCCTGCAAGCACACCAAATCGAACGCCATCGTGCTGGCCGCCGGCGGTGCCGTGGTCGGCGTCGGCGCCGGGCAGATGTCCAGGGTCGACAGCGTGCGGCTCGCCGTGGAGAAATCCGACGGGCGCGCCAGCGGCGCGGTGCTCGCCAGCGACGCCTTCTTCCCGTTCCGCGACGGACCTGACGCGGCGCTGGAGGCGGGCGTCTCGGCGATCATCCAGCCCGGCGGCAGCGTGCGGGATGCCGAGGTCATCGCGGCCTGCGACGAGCGCGGTGTGCCGATGGTCCTCACCGGCCGGCGCCACTTCCGCCACTGATCGCAGGCGGCGGGCAGGCCGAGCCGTCTGCCGGGCAGAAGAATGGCCGGCCCCAACGAGCCACCCCCGTCGGCTCGGCAGGGCCGGTCCTAGCAGGCGGATTACCCTGCCGGGGGAGAGCTGACACCCCCGTTCGAGCTAACTTTCAGGATCGCGCGCTGCGTCGTCCCGTTTGAGATGCCGCTCCCACCACTCGAGGATCGCCTCGAAGCGGGCGACGCGGTGGCTCGGCAAGCCCGATCTGGACAGCTCGTGGCCCTCGCCCGGGAAGACAAGCAGCTCTGCGGGGGCGCCGGTGCGGTGCAGGCGCTCATAGAGCCGCTGCGCCTGCTCGATCGGGCAGCGCCAGTCCTGCTCGGAGTGAATCAGCAGCATCGGCGCGGTGATGTCGTCGGCGTAGGTCAGCGGCGACTGCGCGAGATGGCCGTCGGGGTCCTCTCCGCAATAGGCGGACACCAGAAACCAGCCGATGTCGGAGGTGCCGAGGAAGCTGTCCCAGGCATTCACGGCCCGCTCGCTGATCCCGGCCGCGAAGCGGTCCGTGCGTGCGGCCAGCCAGGTCGTCATGAATCCGCCGTAGGAGCCGCCCATCACCCCGATGCGCTGGCCGTCTAGGTCCGGGTCTTCCAACGCGCCGTCCAGCAGCGCCAGAAGGTCGTCGGCGTCCTTTGCGCCCAGCGCGCCGATGATCGCTCGCCCGTGCGCCTCGCCGTAGCCCGACGAGCCTCGCGGGTTGCCCATCACCACCGCGTAGCCGGCGCCAGCGCAGACCTGCGCCTCGTCGAACAGCGTCCAGCCGTACTGCGCGAACGGGCCGCCGTGGACCATGAGCACCACCGGGAACGGCCCGTCGCCCGAGGGCTTGACCGCCCAGCCGTGGACCTCCGCGCCGTCGGAGGCGTGGGCCGTCAGCTCATTCATAGGCCGCAGCGCTGTGGAGGACAGCGGAGCGCCGAAGTCGCTCAGCACACGCTCGTCGTTGTCGGACAGCACGACGAGCTCGCCGGCGGAGGTCGCGTCCGCCACGATTGCCACGACGACGTCGACGTCGCGGGCTCGGTCGTAGCCGTGAACCTGCCGTTGGCCGCTCACCAGCGGCGTCGGCGCCCCGCCTGCGACGGGATAGCGCACAAGGGTGACGGCGCCTCGGTGAAGCCGCGGCGCCGTCACCGACTCGTCGTCGACGAGCAGGCGCAGCCCGCCGCTCTCCGCGTCGAGGTCGTCGGCCTCCGGGTTGCTGTGGATGCGCGGGGCGTGCAGCGAGCCGTCGGCCGGCACGGACCACAGCGCGGTGTTGCGGCCCGCGAAGTCCACATTGGTGGGAGAGCAGAAGAAGACGGTCTGGCCGTCGGCGCTGAAAGCGGGATGGCTCGCGGCCACGGTGGTGTCCGTGAGCTGGCGCAGATCCCCGCCCCCGGCCGGCACAGCGAAGACGTCCGCGGCGAGATCCGAGTCGCGGTCGACGTGGCGCGCGGCCGCGAGCGCGATCCACTCGCCGTCGGGACTCCAGGCGGGCTGGCCATGGTCGTAGTCGCCGTCTGTCAGCTGGCGCGGCGGGGACGAGTCGGCGTGTTCGCCATCCGCGAGCGCGTCGACGGCGAACACGTGCGGCCGCCGGTCGCTGGTGAACCCCACGTCGTCCAGGCGGTACTTGCGCGTGGTGATGCGCCGCGGCGGCTCCTTGTCTGCCGGGACGCTCGGATCGGTGCCGTAGCGGCCCGGCTCGGGCACGCGCGCGCTGTAGGCGATGCGGCGCGAATCCGGGGCCCATGCGATCTCGGAGATTCCGAGGGGGTGCTCGCACACCTGACGCGGCTCGCCGCCGTCGACCGGCATGACATGAAGCTGCGGCTTGCCATCCGGCCCTTCGGAGTCGGACTTCGCGCGCAGGAACGCCAGCCAGCGCCCGTCCGGTGAGAAGCGAGGGCTGGTGTCGCGCGGCCCGCCGGTGAACGCCCGCGGAGGAGCCGACCCGTCCGTCGCAGCGATCCAGATTTCGCTGCGGTAGGCGTCGGCGTCCAGATCCATCCGCGCGAGGGCGACCGCCGCAAGCGAGCCGTCTGGCGTCAGCGTCGGATGCGCGGGGGTTCGCAGAAGGCCCAGGTCGCGGATCTGCACCGCAGAACCCTAGTGCAGCGTCTTCGAAATAGCACGGCATTCGGCTGCGCCTGCATCCCGCCTCGCTGTGTTGGCCTCGTCGCACGTAGCGCTGCTACGCGCTCCTCGGCCGCCTTGCGACGCGGGCGCAGTCGCGGCCTCGGTGCCCCGCCCTATTTCTGCGACGCAGCACTGGCAGCGGTCACTGCCGCGCCCCAGGGCGCCCGGCATCGGCGAGAGGGGCGTCCAGCGGAGCGGCGGGCGGCTCGCGATCAGAGCGCCGCAGCGTGGCGATGAGAATCCCGGCGAGCACGATGGCGACGCCGCTCAGCTGCCAGCCCGACGGGGCCTCGCTCAGCAGCACCATCCCGAGCAGCACCGTGCCGACCGGCTGCACCAGCAGCAGCAGCGACGTGATGACCGCTGGCAGGCGCGGCAGCGAGATCGAGATGAGCAGCCACCCCAGCACCTGTGAGGTGAGCGCCAGGGTGATCAGCCATCCATGTGCCGGCCACGAGGGCACGAGGTCGACATCGCCGAGGCCGGCCCCGACGAGCGCTGCCGTCACCGCGGCGACCAGGGTGGCGTCGAAGAGCGGCCCGGCGGGGCGCCGCCCATCACCGCCGCTGTGGCGCAGCAGCAGGATGAAGCCCGCGTACGCCGCTCCCGTGCCTAGCCCGAAGAGCGTGCCGAGGACCGGCCGGTCGCCGTAGGCGCCTTCCCCGAGGACGCCCGAGATCAGCGTGACGCCGGCCAGGACGACCGGGATCGACACCCCCACCCGCCAATCGAGGCGCTCCCCCAGCAGCAGCCACGCGAGCACTCCGACGATCGCGACCTGCGTGTTGCCGAGCACGGTCGCCAGCCCCGCGCCGACGAATCCGATCGCGTAGTGCCACAGAATCAGGTCGGCGGCGAACAGCATGCCCGCGCCAAGCGCCCAGCGCCGCTGCTGGCGGGAGCGCGGCCCGAAGCGGCGGCGCTCGACTAAGGCGACAAACCCCAGGACCGGGAGCGCGTACGCGCAGCGGAACACTGCGGCTGTCGTCGGCGTCACGTCGGCGAGGCGGACCAAGATCGCGGAGAAGGCGATGCACAGCGCCCCACCCAGAGCCGTCACGTAGGGGAGCCGGCCCGGGCGGTGTTGGCTGGCCATGGCGGCAACAGTAGCGCGTCGCCCGATGCGCTCCCAGAACCCGCGGACGCGCTGGCCGTCGCGGATGCGCCGCCCGCGTGCACAGGCGAGGCACGATGGAGTCGCCGCCGCCGACCGTTGAGAGGGAGTCAGACGTTGCAGGCTGCCGTAGCTCGCCGTCCGCGGATCGTCGCCGGCCTGCGCCTGCTCCGCCTGATCGGGGACGGCGGCGAGGGCGAGGTGTGGGAGGCGCGTGACCAGCGCGGTCGCCCCCGGGCGCTCAAGCTGATCCGCCCGCAGTCCCTCGCAGAGCCTGACGACGTGGCGAGGCGGGGACGGCACCTGCTGCGGATCGATCACTCTTCGCTGGTGCGGGTCTACCGCGGCGGTCATCTGGCCAACGGCCCGCTGACCGGCTGGGGATTCGTCGAGATGGCTTATATCGAGGGTGACGCGCTCGCCGACGCGCCGGCCGATGAGGCGGTTCTCGATCGGCTCGTCCCGCTCGCGGAGGCGCTGGACCTGCTGCACTCCGGGCACTGGTCGGATGGGCTCCCGCTCATCCACCGCGATATCAAGCCCGCGAACCTCGTCCGCAGGCCAGACGGCAGCCTGGTGCTCGTCGATCCGTCGACGCTGCGCGGTCTTGACGCGACGCACCTGACCCGGATCGGCACGCCCGTGTTTTGCGCCCCCGAGATGATGAGCGGGCAGATCGGACCCGCCGCGGACGTCTACTCGTTCGCCGTGACGGCTGTCGCGCTGCTGACCGGCGCGCGAGGCCGAGATCTCGCGGCGCTGATCGACGCAGCGCCGGCGCTGGATCTCCCGGAAGGTGTTCGGCGCGCGCTTTCGCCCCATCCTTCGCGGCGCCCGGCCTCGTGCGAGTCGGTTCTCGACGCGACGATCGTGATGGCGGGCCAGAGCGAGGATCGGTGGGGCGCCGCCGCGTCCGGATGGGCGGATCCCGCTGACCGCTGGCGTCCCGAGCCGGGCGAGCGGCACCGCGATGACCGCGAGCCGCGGCCTCGCGAGGATCCAGAGCACTGGGATGGCGATGACCGCGAGCGGCGGCATCGCGATGACCGCGAGGGCTGGGATCGCGGGCCTGCCTGGGCCGCCGAGCCCGTCCCCCGGCAGACGCGGGGGGCCGGCGAGAGGACACGGGTCACGCCCTGGCTGGTGCTGCTGGCGGCTATCGCCGGCCTTGCTGCCGCAGCGGCGCTCGGGGCGCTGCCTGCGCCCGCCCTGCTGGGCGCCGCCGCGCTGCATGTCGCGGCGCACGCCGTCGCCCGCCGACCGCTCGCCCTTGCGCTGCTGGTGCCGCCGGTCGCCTGGGCGTTCCTGCTGGCCGAGCGCGCCGCTCCGC
>DATKBU010000227.1:0-3090 GCA_035513815.1 Egibacteraceae bacterium | reverse complement strand
TCAGAGGTTCAGCTGCATCACGGTGTTCGAGACGGCCGTGCCGCCGAGCACCAGGCAGTTCGCCGTGATGTCCTGCTTGCCGCCGGCGACGCGTTCGAGGTCGGCGTCCGACAGCTCGCCCTCGGCGGCCGCGTACGGGATGACCACGTGGACGGTGTCCGCGGTGTCGGCAACGGCCTTGACCGTCATCGCGCCCAGCTGCGTGTTCAGCTGCTTCTCGATCGTGCCCTTCGGGTTGCTCAGGAGAGCCGCGCGGTACTTCGGGTTCTCGGTCGCGAACTTGCCAACGAGGTCCTGGATCTGGCCGCGCGTCATCGTGTCCGCCATGGTGTGTGTCTCTCTCTCTGCTGGAATCGTTACGAGTCGTTTCGGTTGCCAACCGCCCATCGGTCGGTCACGCCGCCTCTAAGAGCAACCGCGATGCCAGGTCGCCGGCACGGGTAAACGGCAACGAAATCAGGCCGGATCGGCCGACCTGGCACTGCGAGCGGACCGGCGGTGGCGCTGCAGCTCCAGGACTTCGGGCCCCGCCTCCAAAGGGCCGCTATACTCCCGGCCAGTGATCGGTCCGCTTCGACGCGCCGCTGCCCGCGTATCCGTCCCCGTCGGCTATCTCGCCCTCGCCCTCGGCGCCACCTGGCCGCTCGCGCGCGACTTCGCCACCTACACGATCGGCGACGTCCATCAGGACGAGCGCCACGCCATCTGGGTGCTCTGGTACACCGCTCAGGCCTTCGCCGGCCGCGTCCCGTGGCCCGACACGACGCACCTGCTCTGGCCGCACGGCGTCTCCGTGCTGGTCGACGGCGTCGGACCGCTGAACGCGGTGCTGGCGCTGCCGTTCTGGCCCTGGGGTCCGGCCGCTGCCTTCAACGGTGCCGCGCTGCTCGGCGTCGCGCTGAGCGGCTGGTCGCTCTACGCGCTCGCCCGCGAGATCGGGCTGCCGCGCGCGGCGGCCTTCGTCGCCGGTGCGTTCTACCTGCTGTGGCCGATCCACCTGATCTCGTTGTACGGCCACCTGGAAAAGCTGTTCCTGGGCCTGCTGCCGCTGTCGCTGCTCGCCGGCATCCGAGCGTTCGACCCGTCACGCCGCCGCGCCTGGCTGCTCGCGCCGGGCCTCGCTCTGCTCGCCGCGCTCCTCCACAACGGGAACCAGTTCATTTTCGCGGCGCTCGGGTTGGCACTCCTGGGCGCGCAGACCGTGTGGACGGCGCCGCCGCCGGAGCGCCGGGCGCGGCTCGTCCGCGTGGCCGCGGCCGGCGGGCTAGCCGTGGCAGTCTGCACTCCGCTGCTCGTGGCCATCGCCCTCGTCGTGAGCAATCCCGCGATGGACGTGGTGCTCGGCAGCCTGGCCGCCTACTACTCGCCCGATGCGCTCAACCTGGTGTTGCCGGCGCCGCACCAGTGGTGGACGGCCTGGCTCTATCCGAAAGGGACACGCATCCACGACTGGGTGTGGGCCACCTCGCTGGCGGGCCTGAACCCCACCGCCGCCTGGTATGGCACCGGGATCGAGACCGCCGTGGCCATCCCGCTGACCGCCCTCGCCCTCGGCGGGCTGGCCTGGCGCGATCGCGCCGCCCGGACGTGGCTCCTGTTCGGGTTGGCCTTCGCCCTGCTCTGCCTCGGACCACGGTTGCGGATCGACGGGGCAGTGACGCCGGTGCGGCTGCCCCATGTCGTGGCCCAGCGCTTGCCGGCGCTGAACGTCATGCGGACGCCGGGCCGCTACATGTTCCTGGCCGCCGTCGGCTTCTCGCTGGCGGCGGGCGCCGGGGTGGCTGCCCTCGCGCGCCGGCGCCCGTCCCGCGCGACCGCCCTGGCCGTCGCCGCCGGTGCGCTCGCCGCGGTCGAGTGCTGGCCGCGGCCCTGGCCGCAGACCGCGCTGCCGCCGGTGTCCGCCTTCCATCACCGCCTCGCCGCAAATCCCTCGGGCGGCGCGGTGCTCGATCTCCCGCATGGGTGGCTCGGCACGAGCGACCGGGCGTCGGCTTACATGTACTACCAGCTGGTGCACCGCCGGCCGATCGCCTGGCAATACCTGTCGCGGAGCTATCGGACCTATCCGGTCGGGGGTCTGGACGGACTGTGGCAGACGGACGCGCCCGCCGGTCCCGCCTTGCGCCGACGCCTGGACGAGCTCGGCTACCAATACGTGATCGTCCACCGGTACCCGCAGACGTTCTTCGGCGGTTGGGTGGCCCAGGGGCATGACGGGAGGCCGGTGGGACCGGTCCATCCCCCTGCGGCCGAGCGGCTGATCGCCGAGGCGTTCGCCGGGGAGCCGCCCGCCTACGAGGACGACCTGATCGCGGTCTGGTCGGTGCGCCGGTGAGCGGACGCGGGCGGCGGGCAGCCGCGAGTGCGGCGATCCCGTTCGCCTACCTGCTGCTCGCGATCGCGGCAAGCTGGCCGCTCGCCCGCGACTTCGCCACCTACACCGTCGGTGACGTCCACTACGACGAGCGCCACGCCATCTGGGTCCTCTGGTACACAGCGCACGCCCTGGCCGGCCAGGTGAGCTGGCCGGACACGACGCACCTGCTCTACCCGCACGGGATCTCGGTGCTGGTGGACGGCGTCGGCCCCGTGAACGCGCTGCTGGGGCTGCCGTTCTGGCCGTGGGGCGCGGCCGCCGCGTTCAACGGCACGGCCCTGCTGGGCGTCGCGCTGAGCGGCTGGTGCTGCTACGCGCTCGCTCGCGGCATCGGGCTGGACCGCGGAGCGGCGTTCGTGGCCGGCGCCCTGTTCCTGCTCTGGCCGCTCCACCTGATCGCGCTGACCGGCCACCTGGAGAAACTCTTCGTCGGGATGCTGCCGCTGACGCTGCTGGCCGGCCTGCGCGCCTTCGATCCGGAGCGCGGCCGCGCCTGGCTCGTCGCGCCTGGCATCGCGCTGCTCGGCGCGCTGCTCCAGAACGGCAACCAGTTCATCTTCGCGGCGCTCGGCGTGGCGCTGGTCGGCGTGCAGTCGTGGCTCGCGGCGCCGGCCGACGCCCGGACGCCGCGCCTGCGCCGCATGGTCTTCGCCGGGGCGCTGTCGCTCGTCATCTGCGCCCCGCTGCTGCTCGCCATCGTGCACGTGATGCGC
>DATKBU010000226.1:0-10923 GCA_035513815.1 Egibacteraceae bacterium | reverse complement strand
TCGGAGCGGGAGTGGGTGTGGGTGTTGGGGTCGGAGTGGGGGTTGGCGTGGGCGTCTCAGTCGGGGACGGCGTGGCCGGCGGGGGCGACGCGGTCTCGAACGGGTCCGGAGGCGGGCCGGTAGGGGAAGGGTCCGCGGTCTGGTCGCCCGCGCCAAGGGTGTCCTCGCCGCCGTCGGCCAGTCGCTCGGTCTGGCTGCGCCCGAAGCTGTAGAGCCCGATGAACAGCGCCACCGCGATGATGAGCGCCAGTAGTCCCCGCAGGACGTTGATCGCAGCCGCTCCCTGAGATCCCCGGAGATCGCGTTCGACGTCGCGAGCCAGCGGCAGGATGGTCAACGGCCTCGCCGATCGCCCAGCGCCCGCGCCGACCGCTGCGCTGAGCGCTCGTCGCGCCTGCGGCGCAGCCGCTTCACCAGCAACGGGTCGTAGGCGAGCGCCTCGGGCAGCTCGATGAGCCGGTGAAGCAGCTGGTAGTAGCGCGCGGACGAGATGTGCAGGCGCCGCCGGATGGCCGCGCCCTTCTCTCCCTCGTGGGCCGCCCAGTCGCGCTCGAAGTCGAGCAGCCCGCGGCTGCGGGCATCGAGCCCTGGAGCTCGGTCGACCATCTGGCTGCTCCGTTCGACATCGATGTGATTTCCCCGGAGGTTAGGGACCGCAGTAGGCCGACTCAAGGAACCCGGCCGCGCCAGCCGAAGGTTCGCGAGGGCCGCTCGCGCGGACCATCGTCGCCGTAGCGCCCCGCTGCCGCCGCCGCGCGCGCAGCGGTACCCTCTCGTTCGTTCGCCGGGGTAGCTCAGACGGTCAGAGCAACGCTCTTGTAAAGCGAAGGTCAGGGGTTCGAATCCCCTCCCCGGCTCGACTCATCCCCCCCGCACAGTCGCCGCATCCGCGGTTCAAGCCGCCGCGAGGGTGTTTCAACGGTAAGCGCGCTCAACCGTCGGCGCGCGGGAACATCTCAGACCGCCCAGCAGGGGGTGCGGTCATCGTCAGGCGCGCGCGCCGCTAGGAGCGGCCCGACAAGACTTCGGCGGCGGCCTGGATGTTGAACACGCCCGCGCCGTGCGTGAGCACCAGCGTGTCGCCCGCGACGGCGCGATCGTCTGGCATTCCGATCGCCACCACGACGGCATCGGGGCGTGCAGCAAGCACCGACGACAGCCACTCCCCCTGCCAGGGCTGGCGATACGCATCGCGAACCGCGACAACCAGCGGCGCATCGCCCGCCTTGGAGATGACCTCATCGGGCGACGCCCCGCCCTCGACGACGGTCATCGAACCGGCCGCGAATCCCAGCCCTTCCAGAGCCTCGATGAGGCTCCAGTGCGCCTCGCCCACCGCAGGGTTCGTTCCCGCACGGAGCTCGACAGTGAACGCGGGAGACTGCAGCGGCAGCGGGCCGGTCGTGCGGATCGCCCGACGCGCGGCTTCCAGTCCGACGCCGGCGCGGACGTCGGCGGCCACATAGGGGCCGGGCGCCGCCCACTCGCGCAGGCGCTGGACGCGCGCGGCGGCCTCCTCGAGGCGCGCGACATCCAGTTCGCCGGCGGCGACCGCATCCGCGACAGCTCGCCGGATGTTCGCGCAGGGCACATCGCCCTCCTCCGAGCCGATCAGCAGGATGTCGGCGCCCGCCTTCAGCGACAGCACTGCGGCGCCGGCGATGCCGTGGGCCCGGCTCACCCCGGCCATGTCGAGCGCATCGGTGACGATGACGCCGTCGTAGCCAAGCTCCTCGCGCAACAGGCCGGTGAGGATCCGTCGGCTGAGCGTCGCAGGCTGGTCGTCAAGCGCCGAGAACACCACGTGCGCAGTCATGATCGTCTGCGCGCCCGCCTCGATCGCCGCCACGAACGGCAGCAGCTCGCGGCGCCGGAATGTCTCGAGATCGCAGTCGATCACCGGCAGCGCGTGGTGCGAGTCGTCGCGCGTGTCGCCGTGGCCCGGGAAATGCTTGGGCGAGGTGGCGATCCTGCGCTCCTCCATGGCGCGGATGTACGCCACCCCGTGCGCCGCGACCCGCTCAGGATCTGAGCCGAAGGAGCGCACGCCGATGACAGGATTCTCCGGGTTGCTGTTGACGTCCACCGACGGCGCGAAGTTCAGATTCACCGATGCGGCGGCGAGGTCCTCCGCCATCGAGCGAGCGACGTCGTAGGTCAGCTGCTCGTCATCGACCACGCCCAGCGCAAGGTTCCCTGGGTAGCGGCTGCCGGTCAGATAGTCCAGGCGCGTGACATCCCCGCCCTCCTCGTCCAGGGCGACCAGGAGGTCCGGCTGCCATTCCCGCAGCGTCGCGGTGATCTGGCTGACGGTTACTCCCCCGACCAGCTGGGGGCCGAAGATGATGACGCCGCCGAGACCGTCGGCGAGGTGCTCGTGCAGCCATCGCGGCGGCGTGGGGCCTTGGAAGGCAGGCATGAGGCAGGCGTTGACAAGACGATCGAGTTCGCTCACTGCAATGGCCTCCAGGCTCGCGCCGCATCGAAGGGTCTAGGCTACTTTCGGCGCCGGTGCGGGGCCGCTTCAACTCAATCCGCCCCCTGACGGGCTGGCCGCGAGCGTGAGGAGCGACATTGATGCGGATCGCCCTGGTCGGGCTCGGCGACATCGCCCGCAAGGCCTATCTGCCGCTGCTTGCCGCCCGCGCCGACCTCGAGCTGTGCCTGGTCACGCGCGACAAAGCCGCACTGGATGAGCTCGGCGACGCCTATCGGATCTCCCAGCGCCACACGTCGTTGAGTGAAGCACTCGGCGCCGGCATCGACGCAGCATTCGTGCACGCCGCCACGACCGCGCACCACGAGCTCGTGACCAGCCTGCTGACTCACCGCATCCCGGTCTACGTCGACAAGCCCTTGGACCTGCATCTGGGCCCAGCGGAGGAGATGGTGGCGACTGCCCAGCAACTGGGCGTGTCGCTGATGGTCGGGTTCAACCGCCGCTACGCGCCGTCCTACCGGGAGCTGGCCGACTGGCCCGACCGGCGGATTGTGATCCTTCAGAAGAACCGCATGCGGCTGCCGGAGCCGCCGCGGCAGGTGGTGTTCGACGACTTCGTGCATGTAATCGACACGCTGCGCTTCCTCGGCGTCAGCGCCCCGGACGACCTGGACGTGACCGCGCAGCTCGACGCCGACGGCGCGCTGGAGCATCTGGTCATCCAGCTGCGCGCCGGCGGCCGCGCGGCGATCGGAATCATGAGCCGTACCGGCGGGATCACCGAGGAAGTGCTCGAGGTGATGGGTCGGGACCGCAAACGGCGCGTGGTCAACGTTGCCGAGATCACTCACTACGAGGGAAGCGAATCCATCATCCGGCGCGACGAGTGGCGCTCGGTCGCCGACCAGCGCGGCTTCACGGCCATCTGCGACGAGTTTCTCGGCGCGGTCGGCCAGGGCCGACTGCTATCCGCCGAGGACGCGCTCGCGACGCACCGGCTGTGCGAGCGCATCGTCACCGAGATCATGTCAGGCTAAGGCCGTCGGCCGGCGGCGGATCGTCGTCCTCGTAGCCGGTGAGGATCTCGACATTCCAAGGCCGGCCTGGCCCCAGCCTGTTCGCGATGTGACCCGGTGGCAGGCCGGCGAGCTCCGCCACCGATGAGTTGCGCTCGACGACATGGCTCATATGCGTGACGACAACCGCTGCGGGCTGATTCGGGTCGGTGACTCCGTCCCCTACCAGCCATGACCCATCGGGAGCGTGAGCCACCTCCCGCGCCGGCAACTCCCCGGAGATGACGGTTCGCGCGACGACGGCGCCCAGCTCCGGGGGGAACCTCCCGCCGGGGAACGGCCACGGCAGGCGCCTGACCATGTCCGCCGTGTCGTCGTCGCGTGCGCTCACTGCCGGCTCTCCGACGGCGGACTCGGCTGCTCGGGCCGGCCCTCGCGGATCAGACGACCGAGGCCGGGCCGCGCCAGATGTCGATATCGCCTTCCGTGGCGTACTTGTCGATCTCGGCCAGCTCGTCGTCGGAGAAGTCGAGCCGATCCAGGGCTGCGACGTTGTCCTCCAGCTGTCGCACGCTGCTCGCCCCGATCAGCGCCGAGGTCACGCGGTCATCGCGCAGCGCCCATGCGATCGCCAGCTGCGCCAGGGTCTGGCCGCGGCGCGCTGCGATCTCGCCCAGATAGCGCACCTTGGACAGGTTCTGCTCGTTGAGCATGTCGCGGCTCAGCGAACTGGCGCGCGCGGCGCGCGAGTCTTCGGGGACCCCGTCGAGATAGCGGTCGGTCAGCAGGCCCTGGGCGAGCGGGGAGAACACGATGCTGCCGACCCCGGTCTCGCCGAGCACATCGAGCAGCTGATCCTCGATCCAGCGGTTCAGCATCGAGTACGACGGCTGGTGGATGAGCAGCGGGGTGCCCATGTCGCCGAGGATCTTGACCGCCTCGCGGGTGCGCTCGGGCGAGTAGGACGAGATGCCGACGTACAGCGCTTTGCCCTGGCGCACTGCCGTGTCGAGCGCGCCCATCGACTCTTCCAGCGGCGTATCCGGGTCGGCGCGGTGGTGGTAGAAGATGTCGACGTACTCCAAGCCCATGCGCTCCAGGCTCTGATCGAGGCTGGCGAGCAGGTACTTGCGAGAGCCGAGGTTGCCGTAGGGCCCCGGCCACATGTCCCAGCCCGCCTTGCTTGAGATGATCAGCTCGTCGCGGTAGCCCCGGAAGTCCTGGGCGAAGATGCGGCCGAAGTTCTCCTCCGCGGCGCCGAAGGGGGGGCCGTAGTTGTTCGCCAGGTCAAAGTGCGTGACGCCCAGATCGAAGGCTCGTCGCAGGATGGCGCGCTGCGTCTCGACGGGCCGGTCATCGCCGAAGTTGTGCCATAGCCCCAGCGACAGCGCGGGAAGATCGAGACCGCTGCGCCCGCAGCGCCGGTAGGTCATGGCGTCGTAGCGGTCCTGCGCTGCGACGTAGGTCATCGCACTTCCTCCTGGTGAGTTCGCCGGGGCGCTCGAGCGGGCGGCGCGAAGCCGCGGCGCGAAGCCAGCGTCCGCGGGGTGGATGCGGGCGACGGATTCCCATCCGCCGCGCTCGGGGGGCGAACCCTACCGCAACCGGTTACCGGTCGTGCGGGGGGCCGTGGCGGCCACTCGTCACGGGCTGGCAAGCCAAGGATCGCGGAGGTCGAAGTAGCGCAGATCCTGTTCGGCTGACGACGGGCCCTGACCAGCTTCGTCCATCTTGCGCTCGCCTTCGCGCGCTTCGGCCTCAGAGGTGAAGTAGACGGTCTGGTTGAACGAGCCGTCCGGATACCACGCGATCGTGCCGCCGATGACATCGGGGCGCTGATCGGCCAACGCGGGCTCCATCTCGCTCATCTCCTGCTGCCAGCGCTCGCGGTCGTCAGTGCGCCCCTGGATGATCTGCACGAAGCCGGCGTCGTCTGATCCGCCGGCGCCCCACTCATCGACATCCGTGCTGTCTTTGAAGGTGGCTTCACCCTTGAGCAGCCGCGATGTCTGCGCCCACCATTCCCCCTGCTCGGGCCGATCGCTGTTGCGCCGGGCCGACTCTTCATCCGCGAAGCGGGCGACGGCGACGAACTGGCCGTCATCCGTCACGCCTGCAGTCGTTCCCAGCCACCCCTGCGCGCCGGCCTGAAGCTGCTGACGCCATTGGTCGAAGGCCTGTTGCAGGCCAGTCGGGTCGTCCGTCTGGCCCTGGATGACTTGAATGAACATGGGGTCCCCCTCTCGCACAGCCGTCAGCGCGACGCTATCCCGCCGACGTCAGCCAGAAACTTGACGCAACTGACCGTTGCATTTACCGTTTGGCGACAGTGACGGCTGCACGGCCCAGACCTGGCGGCCGCAGCGCGCGCGTGCGCGCCGCGGTGCTGCGGGCGACGATCGCCGCACTGGTGGAGGATGGCGTTGGCGGCTTGCGGATCGAGGACATCGCCCAGCGGGCCGGCGTCAACAAGACGAGCGTCTATCGTCGCTGGGGCACTCGCGAGGCCCTCCTGGCGGACGCGCTGCTCAGCTTGTCGGCCGCGGAGGTCCCTGTCCCCGATGAGGGGGACGTTCGCGCCGACCTGGTCGCACTTGCCCGCCGCATCCGCGATGCGATCAGCTCGCCGGTCGGGCGCTCCATCGTGGCCGCGTTCTCGTCGGGCGGTCGCGACAGCGACCTCGCCGATGTGTCCCGCCGGTTCTGGCGTGCGCGCTTCGAGGCCACGGGCGCCATCGTCGAGCGGGCCGTCCAGCGGGGCGAGCTGCCGCCCGGCGTCGATGCTCAGGAGATCATCGAGTCCATCGCAGGTCCGGTGTGGCTGCGCATCTTCGGGCCTGGCGAGGATGTCGATGACGACCGCCTCGCTCGGCTGGTTGACATCGTTGTGACTGGGATCACCGAAGGAGCCCAGGAGGTCCGGGGACGCGAGGCTGGCAGCGAGGGAGCGACGCCATGACGGCAGTGATACGGACGCAAGGCCTGACCAAGCGCTACGGGCAGACGGTGGGGATCGAGCTCCTCGATCTGGACGTGGAGGCGGGTCAGGTGTTCGGCTTCCTCGGGCCCAACGGCGCTGGGAAGACCACCACGATGCGCCTGCTCCTGGACGTCATCAGGCCGACCGAGGGGCGGGCGGAGGTCCTTGGGCTGGATGTGGCCGCTCGCAGCCTCGACATCCGGCGCCGCGTGGGCTACCTGCCGGGCGACCTCCGCCTCGAGGGCCGGGTCACGGCGCACGAGATGCTGACGTTCCTGGGCCGCCTGCGGGGAGGGGTCCCCCAGGCGACGATCTCCGCGCTGGCTGAGCGGCTTGACCTCGACCTGTCGCGGCCCATCCGCGCGCTCTCGAAGGGCAACAAGCAGAAGGCCGGGCTCATCCAGGCCTTCATGCACTCCCCGGAGCTGCTGATCTTGGACGAGCCGACGGGCGGCCTGGACCCGCTCGTCCAGCAGGAGTTCCTGCGGATGGTGGCCGAGGTGGCCCGAGACGGGCGCACCGTCTTCCTGTCCAGTCATGTGCTCGACGAGGTCGAGCGGGCCGCCCACCGCGTGGCGATCATCCGCGACGGCCGCCTGGTGGCTGTCGAGGACGTCGTCGCGCTGAGGGAGCGAGCCGTGCGGCGAATCGAGATCCATTTCTCCGAGCCCGTCGAGGCTGCGCCGTTCGCCGCCATCGACGGCGTCGTCGATGTGCGCGTCGACGATCGCGTGCTTGAGTGCTCCGTCGAGGGATCGGTCGATGCCCTGATCAAGGCGGCGGCGGTTCGCACGGTGGTGGCCATCAAGACCCACGAGCCGGACCTCGAGAAGGTCTTCCTCACCTACTACGCCCAGGAGCGCAGCGATGCTGCTGTCTAGCGTCTACGGCAAGACCCTTCGCGACTGGCGGCGGGGCCTCCTCGGCTGGGGGCTTGGCATCGGCGGATATCTCGTCATGGCGGTAGGGCTGTGGCCGGCGTACTCCCAGGACGCCGAGGTCCTCGAGAGCCTGGTCGCCGGGATGCCGGAGGCGGTGAAAGCCGCGTTCGGCATCACCGACCTGAGCACGGCCGTCGGCTACCTGGAGGCGCAGATCTTCAGCTTCACCCTCCCGCTGCTGCTTCTCGTCTTCGGCATCGCCGCCGGAGCCCGCGCGATCGCCGGCGACGAGGAGTCGGGCTCCCTGGAGCTGCTGCTCGCCCACCCCGTGAACCGGCGCCGGATCGTGCTGGAGCGGTTCGCCGCGCTGGCGACGTCGGTCGCGGTGTTCTCGCTGCTGGTGTTCTTGATCCTGGCCGCCTCCGACTCGCTGCTCGGACTCGGCGTCGGAGTGGGACCCGTCGCGGCGATCTCGGTCAGCCTCGGGCTGCTCGGCCTGCTGTTCGGAACCCTCGCGCTGGCCGCCGGCGCCGCCACCGGCGCGCGCAGCGTCGCGATCGCGGCGGCGGTCACGGTCGCGGCCGTGGGATGGGCGGCGGACAGCTTCGGACCGCTGATCGAGGGCCTCGACTGGCTGCAGCGCCTGTCGCCGTTCTACTACTACGACGCCGCGCGACCCCTGCGCGACGGGCTCAACGCCGCGCACGCCGTCCTGCTCGCCCTGTTGACCGCGGCGGCGCTAGCTGCCGGGCTGTGGCGCTTCGAGCGCCGCGACGTGGGGCTGTAGCCCGCCCGCCGCCGCCGCGACTCGGGGCCTGTAGCCCGCCCGCCGCCGCCGCGCCGCGGTTGCGTGCGCTTCGGTCCGCCGGCGAGCCTGAACGCACGCAATCAGAGTGTGGAGGCCGATCGCGTCGCCGCAGGCCTCAGTCAAGGCCGCATAAGACGCAGATCGCCGGACCGAGCTAGTACTCCTCGCCCTCCTGCTCCAGGATCAGGCCCTCGAGCTGGTCGCGCGCGGTATCGCGATCGTGATCGCTGGCCTCCTGCAGATCGCTGTGCTCGCGGGCGAGACGGCGGACGTCATCGGGGTCGATGCCCTCATCCGCCAGGGCGCGCAGCTCCTCGCCGCTCAGCTCCAGCTCGGGCTGGGCTGCCAGCCGGCGCCGGACGCGCTCGCCCTCGGTGATCGCCGGCCGGCGGACTCGGGCGCCGACCTGCGCCGGCGCGTTCCTTCGTTCGCGGGTCATGCTCGGCTCTCCTCGTCTCGATTGGCCACGGTCTGCATCGCGGCCGCGGGTCCTCCGACCTCGGCCCTCAGACAAGCGTCTCGATGTCCGCCTGCTTCGCGCGCACCGCCTCGGCGGCCTGTCGCAGGTTCGTCAGCTCCTCGTCGCTGAGATCCAGCTCCACGATGTCAATGACCCCGCCGCGCGCGAGCTTGGCTGGCACGCCGAGGTAGACGTCGCTGATCCCATACTGCCCCGTGACCCAGGCGCAAACCGGCATGACCGCGCCCTCGTCGCGGGCGATCGCCTCGACCATGCGCGCCGCCGCCGAGGAGGGCGCGTAGTAGGCCGACCCTGTCTTGAGCAGCCCCACGATCTCGGCCCCCCCATCGCGGGTGGCCTGAACCAGGGCCTCGATCTCGCCGGCGTCGAGCAGCTCTGTCAACGGCTTGCCTTGCACTCGCACCTTCGACGGGACCGGGACCATCGTGTCGCCGTGCGACCCGAGGGTGATGGCTTCGACATCCAGCGGCGACACGCCGAGGCGCTCGGCGACCTTGTCCTGAAGGCGAGCGGTGTCCAGCATCCCGGCCTGACCCATGACCCGTTCCACAGGGAAGCCCGAGGCGCGCTGGAACAGCGCCGTCATCTCGTCCAATGGATTGGACACCACGATCACGACTGCCTCCGGCGACGTCTGGGCGATCTGCCGGGCCACGCCGCCGACGATCTTGGCGTTGTCGGCCAGCAGGTCCATGCGGCTCATCCCGGGGGTTCTCGGCTTGCCCGCGGTGACGACGACGATGTCGGAACCGGCGGTCGGCCCGTAGTCGTTGGCGCCGATCACCCTCGTCTCATAGCGCTCGATCGGACGCGATTGATTCATGTCCAGGGCGAGGCCCTGGGGCAGGCCCTCGACGATGTCGGTCATCACGACCTCGTCGGCGTAGCCGGACTGCGCGATGCGCTGGACAGTTGTGGACCCGTACTTGCCAGCCCCGACGACAGCGATCTTCACGGCTGCTCCTCGCGAACGTCGAACTCGAACGCGGGCGTGAGAGGCCCGCGGCGTCGCGAGCCTACCCCGGCGTCAGCCCACCCGATCACGCGCGGAGCGATGCGCGGCCTGGTGCCGGGCGGCCAGCAGCGTGTTGTGCAGCAGCATCGCCACCGTCATCGGGCCGACGCCGCCCGGAACCGGCGTGATCGCGCCGGCCACCTCAGCGACCTCGTCGAAGTCCACGTCGCCGAACAGCTTGCCGTCCTCGCCGCGATTGATGCCGACATCAATGACGGTCGCGCCGGGGGAGACCATGTCGGCCGTCAGCGTGTGCGGGACGCCCGTGGCGACGACGATGATGTCCGCTGCGCGGGTGTGCCCGGCGAGGTCTCGCGTGCCGGTGTGGCACATCGTCACGGTCGCGTTGCCGCCCGAGGCCTTCAGCGTGAGAAGCATCGCCAGCGGGCGGCCGACCAGCTGCGAGCGCCCGATGATGACCACGTGCGCCCCGGCGACCTCGATGCCGTACCGCGCCAGCAGCACCTGGCACCCCAGCGGGGTGGCCGGCACAAACAGCGGGTCCCCGCGCAGCAGGCGCCCGGCGCTGACCGGGTGCAGCCCGTCGACGTCCTTGTCCGGATCCACGCGCTCCTGGGCCGCGATGGCGTCGAGGTGGCCCGGCAGCGGCATCTGCACGATGATCCCGCTGACCGCCGGATCGGCGTTGAGCCGGTCGATCTCGGCGTGCAGGTCCTCCTGGCTAACCGCAGCGGGCAGCCGGGCGCCCAGTGAGCGCATGCCGACCGCCTCGCAGGCGCGCTCCTTCGAGCCGACATAGACCTGGCTGGCGGGATCGTCGCCGACGAGGACCGCCGCCAGACCGGGCACGACCCCCCTGTCGGCCAGCTCCGCGACCTCGCGCGCGACGCGCTCGCGCTCCTCAGCCGCGGTCGCCTTGCCGTCGATGATGCGTGCCGTCATCTGCCCTCCCGGCTCTGCGCGCGCTGCCGCGCTGCTGTTGAGACCGCGTCAGCGTTCCCCATGCATCATGCCGGAAGCGGCGGCCCGCGCAGAACCTCCAGCCCGGCCGCCACTGACCGCGCCGCCATGCGCAGCAAGGGCTGCGCGCGTCCCACCAGCATGGCGAACGGCAGGCAGACGATCGCTCCGGCGACCAGCGCCGCCGCACCTGCCGCCCAGACGGGCGCCAGCGCGAGGCGCACCGTCACACCCGCGCCGCCGTTCAGCCGCGGCGCGACCGCGGCGATCGCGACCACCGCGGCGCCTGCCGTGATCGCCGCCGCAGCCGGCAGCCCGCGCAGGGCGGGGGGGTCGAGGAGCGCGGCCAGCGCCGCGGCGCTCGTCGCCAGCAGCGCCCCG
>DATKBU010000225.1:0-2233 GCA_035513815.1 Egibacteraceae bacterium | reverse complement strand
ACCGGCGCGCGCGAGGCGAGCGAGACCTGCGCGGTCGCGCTGAGCACTTCTTCGGCGTTGGGCGCGAGGACACGCGCGCGGTCGAGCGTCGCCAGCGCCCCCGCCGCGTCACCCTCCCCCGACTGGAGCCTGGCCAGCTGGAGGAGGGCCTGCACCGACTCGAAGCGGTCCGCGGCCGCCGCGAGCAGCGCTTTCGCCTCGGCGCGGCGCCCGGCCTCGAGCGCCGCCGTCGCCTGCGCGAGCGCGCGCTGCCGCGCCGCGGCGCTGGTGTCGGGGGCTTGCGACGCGGCGGGCGCCGGAAGCGCGAGCATCGCGGAGGCGAGCAGCAGGCCGCACAGGCCGCCCGTCACGCTCATGGCAGCCTCCCGCGGGTTTTTTCCTTCAACGCCTGGAAGACGGCGATGTGCTTGTCGGCCAGCGCCAGGCGCCCGAGCCGGCGGTAGCCCTGGGCGAGCTGATAGTGATAGGTGGCGTTCTCGGGCGAGAGGCGGACGGCCGCCTCGAGGTGCGGCACCGCGCCCTCGGCGTCGCCGTCGCCCAGCAGGATCTTCCCGAGCAGGTAGCGCGCATCGCCGAACTCGGGCTGCTCGCGGAGCACGCCGCGCAGCAGCGTGAGCGCTTCGGCCGGCTGGCCTTCGAGTTCGAGCGCCGTCGCCAGGGTGTGTCGCGCCTGCAGGTTGCCCGGGTTGCTCCGCAGTTCCTCGCGGAGGGCGGCCGTGGCCTCGACCAGCTTGCCCTGTCGCAGGTAGATGAGCCCCAGGGTCGCGTTGGCATCCGCGACATCCGGCGCGAGCTGGCGCGCGCGCCGCAACGCCTGCTCGGCCGCCTCGAACTCCCCCTGCTGGGCGTGGGCCTGGCCGAGGATGACGTGGAGCTCGGCACGATCGCCGTGCGCGGCGAGCAGGCGCGTGAACACGGCCTCCGCCTCGCGCGGACGATCGCTGCGGACCAGCGCGATCCCGTAGGTGAACTGGAGGGATGGATCCGATTCACGCCTGTCGTCCTCCGTGAGCAGGTCCGCGGCGGCGCGGTACCCGCCGGCGTTGAAGTGCGCGAGCGCCAGCATCCGTCGCGTGTCCGCGTTGTCGGGATCCGCGGCGAGCGCCCGCGCGAGCGCGTCCGCCGCCCCGGCGTACTGCCGCGCATTGAACCGCGCCGCGCCGAGCGCGTACTGCACCTGCGGAAAGTCGGGATCGACCGCGGCCGCCTGTGCGAGGAACTCGGCCGCGCGCCCGAACTGCTGCGCCTGCACCCGCATGACGCCGAGATTCAGGTAGGCGCGCGCCAGCGCCGTCGTCACGCCGCGCGCGACCGCATCGCGCACGGCCGGGGCCGCGTCCGCCAGCGGTGAGTCGAGCCCGAGGCGCACGGACGTTCCCGCCGCGGGCTCCGGGACATCGTCCAGGTAGCGGGAGAGCCGCTCGCGTTCGGCGTCCACGTGCTGCGCCGACGCCTCCCGGGCCGCCTCGAAGTGGACCGCCGCATCGGCGGTGGCGCCGGTCTCGCGCAGCGCGAGCGCGAGCTGGTAGTGCACGCGGCGGATGCGCGACGCGTCGTCGCCGCCGGAGGTCGCCATGTCCAGGGCGCGGCGCAGCGAGGTCACGGCCTCGGCGGGCCGCCCGAGCGCGAGCTGACAGCGGCCGAGGTGATGAAACGCCACGTCGGAGGGGGCGAGGCGCGCGGCCGTCTGGAGCGGCCCCAGCGCGTCCTCCTCCTGCCGGGAATCGAGGAGGGCCATGCCGAGCCGCAGGTTCGCCGCCGGATCGTCCGGCGCGAGGGTCAGCTCTGCGCGGAACTCGCGGATCGCCTCGTCGCGCGGCACATCGCCGTCCGACAGGAGCGCCAGCGTCCCGAGGTAGTAGTGCGCCCGCCGCGTGGCGGGATCCTGCGCCAGCGCGGCGTCGAACGCCGCGCGCGCGCGGTCGACGAGCCCAAAGTCCCGGTAGGTGCGGCCGATGAGGACCCAGGTCTGCGGAATGGGCCGGGCGGCCGCGACCTGGGCGAACAGCCGCTCCGCCGGCTCGATCCTGTTCGCCCGGAGATAGCCCGACGCCAGCAGGAACGCCGTCTCCGCATCGTCAGGCGCCGAGGCGTGCGCTTCCTCGAGCGCCTGGACCGCCTGCTCCGGCAGGCCGTGGGCCGCCAGCGCATGAGCCAGCAGATGTCGGACCTGCAGATCGCCGGGGGCGCGCGTCGACAGCCGCGTCAGGATGCCGATCGCCTCGGCCGACTC
>DATKBU010000224.1:0-6090 GCA_035513815.1 Egibacteraceae bacterium | reverse complement strand
GCCAACACACTGGTCGGATTCAGCCGGGCGATCTCGTCGGCTACCTCCTGTGGAAGATCGCCACAGGTGGGGACGAGCAGGATCGGACCGAGGGTCAGAATCCCGCCCGCAAGCGCGTCAGGGAAGTTGTCAGCGCGGGCGAGGTAGACCTCGACGGCTCCAAAGGGGAACGCGGCCTTGGAAATCTCGACCGCCGTGTGGAAGCGCGTCGGGCCCGCGTAGCGGTCGATCGCGCGTCCGGCGCCTGCCTGCTCGAGCATGCTGTCGCAGATCGCGGCGGTGCCGCCGAGTGCGATCACTCGATCCGGGTCTAAGAGCGCAATGGCATCCGCTACCGCGGTGGGGAGATCACCGCAGGTCGGCACGAGCAGGATCGGCCCCCGCTTGAGGATCCCGCCGGCAAGCGCGTCAGGGAAGTTGTCCGCTCTGGCGAGATAGACCTCCTCCGAGACCCCCCATGCCTCCTCGGCGATCATCGCAGCGGTTTCGATGCGGGTCGCTCCCGAGACGCGCCGGGCGTCTCGACCCCCAGCCGCGTCCAGGACGACCTGATCGCAGATGGCGTTCTCGCCTCCGAGAGCGATCACCGCGATCGGATCGAGCCGATCGAGTTCATCGAGGACCGCCTGCGGCCCGGCGCCGCAGCTAGGAACCAGAAGAATCGGACCGAGGCCCAGGGAGCCTCCGGCGAGGGCGTCGGGGTAGTTGTCGGCGCGCGCCAGATAGACCTCGACCGCGCTGCCGGCTTCGGGGAATTGGTGTTGGGAGATCCTGATCGCGGTCCCGATCCGGTCTGCATCGGCCAGTCGGTCTTTCGGCCGATCGCCCGTGCGCTCAGGTCGCGCCAGCGCCCCGCGGTACTGGCTGCCTGACGGCGCCAGGTCGTAGAACGCGTCCAGATCCTCGATGGCGAAGAACTCCAGCTCCTCGGCGAGATCGGGCACGTCGAGGGTCATCGCGGCAATCATGATCTGCTCGGCGTCGCCGAGGCAGCCGAGGGGGATGCGGGATGCGCTGAAGCTCGTGCCGTCGAAGTCGGCCACCGCATCGCAATCCACCGGATCCTCATCGGTCCCGCCGAGGACGAACGCAAACTGGAAGCCGAGCAGCGAGACGTGGAAGACGTAGGTGTCCGCCGTGCCGGCGCCCGTCGTGTCCACCAGCCAGATTCGGTAGCTCAGGTTCAGATCGTCAACAGGCGCCACGGGCGCCTTCACGCGCATCGTCAGGGCGAGCTCGGTCGCCTGGAAGTCGGCGCAGAACTGCTTGATGTCGGCCGCCGGGTGATTCTGGGCAGTTGCGGTCGCTGTCTCAAAATCGTCGTAGAAGGTCCCGAGGTCGGAGGCTGGGACAAAGAAGTTGCCGAAGTCGTCGACGAAGGTGTCGCCTTGCGCGTCTTCGAAGCACCCGTCGCTTCCGGATACGGCGGCGAAGGAACGGTTGCGCAGCTTAGCGGCTGTGGGATCCGCTTCGATCCGCTTCACCAGCTGCTCGGCGAGCGCGCGCGCCTTGCCCTCGACAGCCTCGCGGCCGGCGGTCTCCTCGACCGCGGGTGACTCCTCGATGGCCGACGCGGGCGCGGCCAGCAGCGAAGCGACCACGCTGAGCGCGACCATGATCCCGACACGGCGGCGCAGGTTTGCGAATGAGCTCATCGGTGATTCCTCCGGTGGGAGTTGGGCGTCGCGCCGTGAATGCCCGCACGCTACTTGGGGCGGCAATGTAGGGGTGTGAAGCACATTAGGCAAGGATGTCCCCGCCCTCTGCTGACCATTGGCTGGCCTCTGCCCGGGCGGAGCTGGCCTCTGCCCGGGCAATACTGTTGTGACACGCAGGTCTCGGGGTATGGCTTTCGCCGCTCCACTTCCGCGCCGCAGCACCTCCACTGGAATCCCTGGAGGGGACAACGTGCCAATGCATGACGCAGTCCCCAGGGGGCCGGCGGTGGTCGCCAAGGAACTGGTTTGGTATCTCGCCGTTGGAACGGCCAGCACCGTGTTGTTCTTGGCGCTATACAACATCCTTCGGCCGGAGCTCGAGCCGTTCGCGGCCAATGGCTTGGCCATCTCACTGGCAGTCCTTATGAGCTTCCTGCTCAACCGGCGCTTCACGTTCAGGCGGCGCGGTCGCCTGCGGTGGGCTCGGCAGCTCCTCGAGTTCAGCTTGGTGTTCGCCGTGACGCTCGGGGGCAGCAGCATCGGACTGGCAATGCTCATCGCGGCAGTGCCAGGGGCTTCGCGGATGGCGGAGAACTTCACTCTGCTCGTGTCCGGAGCAGTCACGTTCGCGGTGCGCTTCATGTTGCTGCGGGGATGGGTTTTCAGGCACGGGCGGTGAGCGTGCCAACCCTGCGGGTTCCACCGTCGGATGTGCTGTCTGGCGCGGGAACCATCGACCGAATGCGCTGTCCCCACGCGACTTTTTCGCGGTAGCGTCACGCGCACATGAGCGGCAGCCTGTTCGATCGAGATCCTGAGCCAGCGGCCTCCGCCCAAGGCGCGCCGCTGGCGGCCCGGCTGCGGCCGCGCACCCTCGCCGAGGTCGTCGGCCAAGCCCATCTCGGGGGCGCCGACGGGCCGCTGCGCACGGCGATCGAGGCCGACGCGCTGCGCAGCGGCCTCCTGTGGGGGCCGCCGGGCACCGGCAAGACGACCTTGGCGCACGTCGTGGCGGGGGCGACCAAGGCGGCGTTCGAGCAGCTGTCGGCGGTGACCGCCGGAGTGAAGGACGTGCGGCGCATCGTCGATGAGGCGCGCGCCCGCCGGTCGACGGTGTCGCGGCGCACCGTGCTGTTCATCGACGAGATCCACCGGTTCAACAAGGCGCAGCAGGATGCGCTGCTGCCCGGCGTCGAGGACGGATCGGTCGTGCTCATCGGGGCGACCACGGAGAACCCGTACTTCGAGGTCAACGCCCCGCTGCTGTCGCGGAGCCTGCTGTACCGCCTCGAGCCGCTCACCGGCGAGGACATCTCCTCGCTCATCGAGCGCGCGCTGGCTGACCCGCGCGGGCTTCCTGAAGCCGCGGTCGAGGCGGATGCTGTCTCGGCACTGGTGAATTCCGCCGACGGCGACGCACGCGTGGCGCTGACAGGGCTGGAGGCCGCCGCCGGGATCGCCCAGCCCGTCACGGTCGAGGCCGTGCGAGCTGCCCTGGCGATGCCGCACCTGCGTTACGACAAGGCCGCCGATCAGCACTACGACCAGGTGAGCGCCTTCATCAAGTCCATGCGCGGGTCCGACGCCGACGCCGCCGTGTACTGGCTGGTGCGCATGCTGTCATCCGGCGAGGACCCCCGGTTCCTGGCTCGGCGCATGGTCATCCTCGCTTCGGAGGACATCGGCCTCGCCGACCCCGATGCGCTCGCGGTCGCGACTGCCGCCTTCGATGCGCTCGAGTTCGTCGGGCTGCCGGAGGCGCGCTACGCGCTGGCGCAGGCCGCGATCTATCTCGCGCTCGCGCCCAAGTCGAACAGCGTCGCAGAGGCGCTGCACGCCGCGGACGCCGCCGTTGAGCGGCTCGGCAACGCCCCAGTGCCCGCCTATCTGCGCGACGCCCACTACAAGGGCGCGGCGAGGATCGGCCATGGCGAGGGCTACCGCTACCCCCATGCCGACCCCCGCGGGTGGGTCGAGCAGCGCTACGCGCCCGACGGGCTCGATTCGGGTGCGATCTATCGGCCGTCGCGGCATGGTCAGGAGCCGGACGTCAACAGGTGGCGCGACGAGCGCTCGGGATCCGCTGACTCGTCCTGAGCCTTCTTGGCCGACCCTCGCGCGGCTCAGGTTCTTCGGCCGCGGCTCCGATGGATTCCGCATGACGGTGTCCACGGCCCCGCTGACCCGCCGTGCGCAGCCCGTGCGCCACGCGGCCGCCGCAGCGCTTCTCCTGGTCCTGCTCGCCGGATGCGGCGGCGGCGCTTCCGCGACCGGCGATCCCACCCTCACCGGTCAGGCGCTGGCCGGCGAGGCGCCGGTGCCCGATGCCCTGGTGCTGGCACTGGACATCACCGGGCGGCCTGCGGGTGAGGCGCGCACGGGGTCCGACGGGCGGTTCAGCCTCGTGCTGCCGCCCGGCACCTACAGCGTCACGGCCGAGGCGGGCGCCGGCACGCTCGGATTGCCCGCTCCTGAGGTCGTGGTGGTGGAAGCGGGGGCGGATCCGGCACCGGTGGTGTTGCGCTACGCCATGCTCAGAGAGATTCCCGCCGAGCTCAGCGAGTGACCGTCCCGGGACCGGCCACCTTCCGATAGCCCGCCAGCGTCCGCTCGGCGGCCGCGGCTGGGGAGAAGCGCTCGCGAAGCTCGCCGCCCTGCTTGATCGCCGCCGCTCGCTCGGCGTCCAGATCGCCGGCGACAGCCGCAATGCGCTCCGCCAGCGCGGCCGGATCCCCGGGCGGCACCAGTGCCCGCGCGGCGAGCACATCCCGCGCCCCGCCCGAGTCGGTGGCCACTGTTGGCGTTCCGGCCAGCAACGCCTCCACGGCCACCAGACCGAGTCCTTCACGGTGCGAGGGCTGGACGACGATGTCGGCGCCGGCGAGCCCGTCGCGCAGCGCGCCGGCGGTGAGCCGGCCCGGCAGCGACAGGTCGACGCCCAGCGCCTGAGCCTGGTGAGCAAGCCGCTCGAGCTCCGGGCCGTCGCCCACGATCGTCAGCTTGGCGGGCACGGCGAGCATCGCCACCGCCGAGACCAGGTCGGCGAAGCCCTTCTCGGGGACCATGCGTCCGACGGCCAGCAGGCGCAGGGGCGCGCCAGACCCGCCCCCGCCTCGGGCCGCCCTCGCCGCACCCGGACTCGAGCCCGAGTCGCGGTCTGCACCGTCGCCCCGCGGCGGAGCGTCGACCGGCATGGGGTTCACCGCATCCGCGGCCCGGCCGGTCGCGCGCTCGAGCCGATCAGCGAGGTCCTCCGACACCGCCTCGACGCGGTCGAAGCGAGCCAGCGCCCAGCGCGCCACCGGCGCCAGCGCCGGGCGCTGCTCGATCAGCGTCACGTCCGTGCCGTGCACCGTGCACACCGCGGGCGCAGACACCGCGGCCAGGCGCAGCACGATCGCGCCGGGCATCCACCAGTGCACATGCACGAGATCCGGCCGGCCAGCGCGGGCCTGCGCGCGGACTGCTCGCGCCATCGCGGCGAGCAGCCCGGCGACGAGGGGCGGGCCAGCCGGCGTCAACGCGATCTGGTGCATCTCGCCTCGGTAGGCGAGGCGCTCGCGGGTCTCAGGCGCGTAGCGGACCCGCAGCACGGGAACCCCTGCCAGCCGCTCGCGAGTCGCCAGCCCGCTGTCGTGGGGCGCGACGACGGCGACATCGGCGCCGGCGTCGCGCAGCGCACGCGCCCACGTCAGCAGGAACGGCGCGCTGGAATCGTCGACCGCGCGCGGGAACACATGGGTGACGGCAAGGACTCGCATGGGGGGCGCAGTCAGGCCTACTCGGGCACTGCGGGATGGTCGGGATGCTCCGGATCGGTCTCCAGAACTCGGCGGACCTTGTAGGGCTGCCGCTCGCGGGACACCGAATGGCGCAGCACATCGCCGATGAACCCCGTGCCGATCAGCTGCGCGCCGACCAGCAGCGCGACCACGCCGAACAGCAGCAGCGGCCGCTGGCCGATGCCCTCGCCGAAGGCGAGCTTCAGCACCGACAGGTAGACGAGCACGAGGAACCCCACCCCGGACAGGGCCACGCCGACCCCCCCGAACAGGTACAGCGGCCGGTCGGCGAAGCGCGTCAGGAAGAGCACAGTCAGCAGATCGAGCAGCGTCTTGGGGAAGCGCAGCAGCGACACGAACTTGCTCTGCCCCGCATGGCGAGCCCGATGCCGCACCGGCGACTCGCCGACCCGGAACCCGAGGTCGTGCGCGAGGACCGGCACGAAGCGATGGAACTCCCCGTACAGCGGCAGCTCCTCGGCGACCTCCGCGCGCAGCACCTTCAGCCCGGTGTTGAAGTCGTGCAGGTCGAGGCCGGTCAGCGTGCGCGTCGCGGCGTTGTACCAGCGCGACGCGAGCCGCTTGGCCAGCCGATCGTCGCGATCCCGCCGCCACCCGCCCACCAGGTCGAAGCCGTCGGCCTCGAGCAT
>DATKBU010000223.1:0-2115 GCA_035513815.1 Egibacteraceae bacterium | reverse complement strand
CGGCGACGACGGCGTGGTCGGCGATGTCGATGGCCGCGATGGTCGCATGCCCGGCGATGCCGGGATTGCCGGGCGCGGCATGGAGGCGGGTGAGGAGCGGCGACTGCGCGATCTTCCAGGCGAGCGCATGCTCGCGCCCGCTGCCGCCGATGAGAAGGACGTTCATGGGGGCGCGGGTAGCAGGGGGCGGGCTGGTTGTCTATTGGGGCTTGTAGCTCGGCGCGCACCTACACTCCTCGCCACCCCGGCCCCCGATCAGGTCGGGGGTAAACTCCAGCCGGGGCCCATTGAGGAACGGTGGATAATGCGCAGCGAGTGGAGTTGAGAATCATCCGTGGGTTCCGGCTTTCGCCGGAATGACGGTGGGGGAGGGCTCGTCCCCGCGCTACAACCAGCACTGAACTCCTGACGGCCCCGTCGCCGATACGGTGCGCGGACACTCGGCAGTCCGCGCCGAGGCGATTGCGCCCGAGTGCGCTCTGTGTTATCATGTGTGTAAAGGATCACACACATGGCCACCAACCTCGCCATCGACCCGCAATTGATCGAGCGCGCGCTCAAGGTCAGCGGCGAGCGGACCAAGAAGGCCGCCGTCACAAAGGCACTCACCGAGTTCATTGCCCGGAGGCAACAGAAGCGCCTGCTTGAGCTGATGGGCAAGCTCGAATGGGACGACAACTACGACTACAAAAAGGAGCGTGAACGCGGTTGAGCCTGTTCGTCGACACCAGCGTCTGGTCGCTGGCGTTCCGGCGCGACGAACCGCCGGCGGTGGCGGAGGTAAACGCACTGGTGCGCGCGATCGGGTCCGGCGAGGCGATCCTGACCACCGGGCTCGTCCTGCAGGAACTGCTGCAAGGATTTGCCGGGCCGAAGCAACGCCGGGCGATCCTCGATCGCTTCGCCGCCCTACCGCTGCTCGTTCCAGACCGGCAGGATCATGTCGAGGCGGCGGAGTTGCGGAACCGCTGCCGCCGCAGTGGCGCCCAGATCGGAACCATCGACGCGCTGCTCGCGCAGCTCTGCATCCGCCACGATCTGACGCTGCTCACCACCGACCGGGACTTCAGGCGCGTCACCCGCCTGAGCCCGTTGAAGCTGTGGAGCAAGTGAGGCGGGCAGAGGTCGCCACGGCGTGAGAGGCGAGAGCCATCCGTGGGTTCCGGCTTTCGCCGGAATGACGGGTGGGGGAGGGCTCGCCCCCGCGCTATAACCCCACACCATGAACACCCCCGACATCCCCGTCGCCGACCGCGTGCGCGGCCATTGGGCGGACCGCTGGATTCCGGTCGCGGCGCGGCCGTATGCGCGGATGGCGCGGCTGGAGCGGCCGATCGGCTGGTGGCTGCTATTGTGGCCTTGCTGGTGGTCGTCGGTGCTGGCGACCAACGCGGCGGGCACCTGGCCGAGCCTCTGGCACCTGGCGCTGTTTCTCGCGGGCGCCGTCGCCATGCGCGGGGCGGGCTGCACCTACAACGACATCGTCGATCGCGACCTCGACGCTGAGGTCGAGCGCACGCGTTCGCGGCCGATCCCGAGCGGCGCGGTGACGGTCAGGCAGGCGCAGGTGTTTCTGGTGGCGCTGGCGCTGGTCGGGCTGGTCGTGCTCCTCCAGTTCAACTGGTTCACGGTCGGCCTCGGCGTCCTGTCGCTCGTGACCGTCGCGATCTATCCGTTCCTGAAGCGGGTGACCAACTGGCCGCAGCTCGGTCTCGGGCTGGCGTTCTCGTGGGGCGCGCTGATGGGCTGGGCGGCGGTGTTCGGGCGACTCGATGCCGCGCCGCTCCTGCTCTACGCCGGCGCGATTCTCTGGACGATCGGCTACGACACCATCTACGCGCACCAGGACAAGGAGGACGACGCGCTGATCGGCGTCCGCTCGACGGCGCGATTGTTCGGCGACAACACCAAGCCGGCGCTGACAGTGCTCTATGGCGGCGCGACGGCGCTGTTCGCGGCGGCGTACTTTCTTGCGGGCGCCGGCATTGTTGCCTACCTCGGCCTGATCGCCGGCGCGCTGCACATGGCGTGGCAGGTGCGCACGCTCCGCGCCGACGACCCCGACAACTGCCTGATGCTGTTCCGCTCCAACCGCGACTACGGCTGGATCGTGTT
>DATKBU010000222.1:0-8855 GCA_035513815.1 Egibacteraceae bacterium | reverse complement strand
GGCAGCGTCGGCCGCCGACCGGTCGAGCAGACCGGCGTACAGGGGAGATCCCATCGCGGCGCATGAGCGGGCCTGGGCCTCCAGCTGCTCGGCCAGCGCGCGAACCGCGCGGCGGTCTGGCGGTTGCGCGCTCCTCGGCATACTGGCCACCATGCCATCGATACTCGCAGGCCTGGTCGTGTTCGCGACGACCGCGGCTGTGCTCGTCATGGAGATCCTCGCCGGGCGGCTGCTGGCGCCGTACGTCGGCGTCAGCCTGGAGACGTACACCGGGATCATCGGCGTGGTGCTCGCCGGCATCTCGCTGGGCGCGTGGTACGGCGGGCGGCTGGCTGACCGGGTCGACCCGCGGCGGCTGCTCGGACCGCTGATCATGGCTGGCGGCGCGCTGGCGCTGGTGACCGTGCCGGCGGTGGCGATGGCCGGCGCGGCGGTCCCCGGCGGCGGCCCGGCGGCGATCGTGCTGCTCGCTGCGGTGGGGTTCTTCGCTCCGGCCGCCGTGCTGTCGGCGGTGCCGCCGTCGGTCGTGAAGCTCCAGCTCGCGAACCTGGCCGAGACTGGGCGGATCGTCGGCTGGCTGTCGGCGCTGGGGACTGCCGGGGCGATCGTCGGGGTGTTCGTCACCGGCTTTCTGCTCGTCGCGGCATTCCCGACCCGGCCGGTCCTGCTCGGCCTGGCGGTTGCGCTGATCGTCGGCGGCGGGATTCTGTGGCTCTGGCTCAGCCCACGCCGCGACAGGGCCGGCGCCGGGCTGCTTGCGCTCGCGCTGGTCGGCGGGGCCCTCACCGTGGCCGCGAGCTCGCCGTGCCAGTTCGAGAGCGCGTACTTCTGCGGCCATATCGAGGCCGATCCGACCCGGCCCTCTGGGCGGCTGCTGTGGCTGGACGCGCTGCGCCACAGCTACGTCGATCTGGAGAACCCTGCGCATCTGGAGTTCTCCTACTCCAAGCTCATCGCGGACGCGCTCGCCGCTCGCTGGCCGGACGGCGAGCCGGTCGACGCGATCCACATCGGCGGCGGCGGCTTCACGCTGCCGCGCTTCATCCGCCACACGCGGCCCGGATCGACGAACCAGGTGCTTGAGATCGACCCGCTCCTCGTCGAGGTCGCGCAGAGCCGCCTGGGACTGTCGACAGGCGACGGGCTGACCGTGGACGTCGGCGACGCGCGGCTGAGCCTGGCGGGGCACGCGTCCGACAGCGCGGATCTGGTGGTGGGCGACGCGTTCGGCGGACGCGCGGTGCCATGGCACTTGACCACACGCGAGTTCCTCGCCGAGATCCACCGCGTGCTGCGACCCGGAGGTGTGTACGCGATGAATCTCATCGACTCCCCTCCGCTGGGCTTCGCGCGCGCGGAAGCAGCCACCCTGCAGGAGGTCTTCGCGCATGTCGCGCTACTGGCGCCTGCCCAGCGCGTCGCCGGCGACGAGGGCGGCAACTTCGTGCTCGTGGCCTCCGACGAGCCGCTGGATGCTGCTGCGATCGAGTCGCAGATCGCGGAGCGAGGTGGCGCGGAGATCGTCGCCGACGGCGAGGCCCTGGATGCCTTCATCGACGGCGCCCGGTCCCTGACCGACGACTTCGCTCCCGTCGATCAGCTGCTCACGCCCCGGCGCTGAACCGCCCGAAGTTCGTGCATCCCCGACCCGGATGCTGCCGCAAGTGGACGGATCTGCCGACAGCCGGTCAGATTTTGCCGAAGCGGCGCGTCCGGCGCTGGTACTCCACCACCGCGGAAGCGAGCTGGCGCCGGTCGAAGTCGGGCCACAGCACATCGGTGAAGACCAGCTCGGCGTACGCCGCCTGCCACAGCAGGAAGTTGGACACCCGCTGCTCGCCCGACGTGCGCACCAGCAGGTCCACGTCGGGGGCATCGGGCTCGTACAGCCGCGCCTGGATCGATTTTCGGGACACCTTCGACGGGTCCAGCCGTCCTGCCGCCGCTTCAGCGGCGAGCGCCCGCGCGGCGTCCACGAGCTCTGCTCGGCCGCCGTAGTTGAATCCCACCTGCAGTGTCATCCGCGTGTGGTGCGCGGTCTTGGCCTCGGTCTCCTCGATCATCTCGACCAGCCGCTTGGGCACCGGCCTTCCGCGGCGGCCGATGAACCGCACCCGCACCTGGCGCTCGTCGAGCTCCTGTCCGCGGCGGCGCAGCAGATCGCGGTTGAAGTTCATCAGGAAGCGCACCTCCCCCGGCGGCCGCTTCCAATTCTCCGTCGAGAAGGCATAGACGGTCAGATACTGCAGGCCGATCTCCAGAGCCCCCTCAACCGTGTCGAACAGCGCGGCCTCCCCCGCTTCATGGCCCGCGTTTCGCGGCAGCCCGCGCTGCGCCGCCCAGCGGCCGTTGCCGTCCATGATCACCGCCACGTGCTGAGGCAGGCGTGTCGGATCGATCGAGTCCGCGGCCGTCATCGGGGGACCAGATCCCATGCGCGCAGCGGCTTGCCCAGGTGGTAGGTGAGAAAGCTGTTGACGAGGGCGCCCGCGGCACGGCGGGTCCGGGCGTCCTCTCCGGCCGCGCTCAACGAATCCCAATCGTCATCCAGCAGCGAAGCCAGCAGCGAGTGCACAGCGGGGGGCAGCGGCTGGGAGCCGGGCGGCGCGCATGACCGGCACAGCACCCCGCCGGCCGCCAACCCGAACACCGCGTGGTGGCCCGGCGCCTGGCAGGTCGCGCACGCGCTCAAGTACGGGTGATAGCCCGCCAGCGACGCCAGCCGCAGCAAATAGGCGTCCAGCGTCGCGGACGGATACTCGGGCCAGCGACTCAGCGCGCGCAGGCCGTCGAGCAGCAACAGGAACAGCCGGATGGAGCGCTCTCGCTCTTGCGCGACGCGGTCGGCGGCCTCGGCCATCGCGGACCCGCACGCTGACAGCGCAAAATCGCTGCGCACCATCGCGAACGGCGTGATGAGCTCCGCCTGCGTGACGATGTCGAGGTTGCGCCCCTCGTACAGCTGCAGGTCGACGTGGCTGAACGGCTCGAGCCGCCCCCCGAAGCGCGACCCGGGTTTGCGCACACCCTTGGCGACCGCGCGCACCTTGCCCTGCCCCTGGGTGAGCAGGTGCAGGATGCGGTCGGTCTCGCCGAGCTTGTAGGTGCGCAGGACGATGCCCTGCTCGCGGTACAGCGCCATGATCCGCCAGACTACGCAGAGCCGAGCCGTGCGGCGAAGAGGCTGGCGCCGATCTCGTCTATAGAGCAGCACCGCTTCGCTGGCGCGGGCCCTCCGGCTGTCTGCCTGTGGGCAACCCTGTCGCTGACATTGCGGGAAGCCGCCCGCCCCTGTTAAGGCATGGAATCGCATCTAAGCATCACCAAGACTGATGCTATGATGGCTGACATGCGCACGACCATCACATTGGACCCTGACACCGCCGCGCTCGTGCAGCGGCAGATGCGCGAGCGCGGCATCTCGTTCAAGGAGGCGGTCAACGAGGCCATCCGGAGCGGGTTGACCCGCGATGAGCGGCCCACGCCCTTCCGTACCCGGACGGCGAGCATGGGTGTGTCGGCCGTGCCCCTCGACCGCGCACTCCAGGTCGCGGCCGAGCTTGAGGATGAGGAGCTGGTGCGCAAGATGCGGCTCGGCAAGTGAAGGTCGTCGACGCCAACGTTCTGCTGTATGCAGTGAACGAGGACGACCAGCATCACGAGCGGGCCCGCGGCTGGCTCGACGCCGCGCTCAGCGGCTACGAGACAATCGGCTTCACTTGGGTCGCTCTGCTCGCGTTCCTGCGCCTATCAACGAAGGTCGGACTCTTTCCCCGGCCGCTGAGCGTGACCGACAGCTGCGCGACCATCACCGATTGGCTGGGCGCTTCCCCCAGCGTCCTGCTCGCGCCGACAGTCCGGCATGCCGCTGTGCTCAGCGGATTGCTCGCCGCAGTGGGCACCGGCGGCAACCTCGTCAGCGACGCTCACCTCGCCGCAATCGTGCTCGAGCACGGGGCGAGTGTTGTCACCTTCGACAATGACTTCGGGCGCTTCCTCGGCGTCCAGTGGGAGCCGCCAGGAAGCGGATAACTCCGGCGCCGACAGCGACCTTGGGATTGCCTCTCGAAAGGCGGGTCAGTAACCCAGGCGCTGGAGCTTCTTCGGGTCGCGCTGCCACTCCTTGGCGAGCTTGATCCGCAGGTCGAGATAGACGCGCGTCCCCAAGATCAGTTCAAGCTCGGCGCGGGCGCGGGCGCCGATGTCGCGCAGCACGGTCCCGCCCTTGCCGATGACGATGCCCTTCTGCGACTCGCGCTCGACGTAAAGGACCGCGTGCACGGCGGTGACGCCCTCTGACTCGCCGGGCCCGATCTCCTCGACGACCACGGCGATCGAGTGGGGAACTTCCTCGCGCATCTCGGTGATCGCCTTCTCGCGGATGATCTCGCTGACCAGCTGCTCGATCGGCTGGTCGCTGACTTGACCCTCCGGGAAGTACGGGGGGCCCTCGGGAATGCGGTCAGCGATGAGATCGACCAGCTCGCCGACCCCCTCGCCGTTCGCCGCAGAGATCGGAATGATCTCATCCCACTCCCCCAGCTCCGACAGACGCACCAGCTGGGGCAGCTGAAGGTTCTTGTTCAGGCGGTCCACCTTGTTGAGCGCGGCGATGATCGGCGTGTCAACCTCCGACAGCAGACGAGCCATGAACTCATCCCCGCGGCCGATCCCCGCGGCGCCGTCGACGAGGAAGACGATGCAGTCAACTTCGCTCAGCGCGCCGCGCGCCACGTCGTTCAGCCGCGATCCCAGCAGCGTCTTCGGCTTGTGGACCCCCGGCGTGTCGACAAAGACGATCTGCAGATCGTCGCGGTGGAGCACGGCGCGGATCGCATGGCGCGTGGTCTGAGGAACGGGGGTGGTGATCGCTACCTTCTGTCCGACTACCGCGTTCAGCAGGGTCGACTTGCCGACATTGGGCCGACCCACAATGGCGCAGAATCCTGATCGCATCAGCCCAGCGTAGACGCGGTGCCACAGTGCACGCCGACGGCGGCGTGGTCGGACGCCCGCAGGCGGACGTCATTTGGACCGGCTACGGCAATCTGGCTACGTCCCGCTGGACCTACCGCTACTCGGATGGCACGACGACCGAGACCTTCACCGAGAGCTCCAGGATCCGCTCGGCCACGATGAGCGGGAACATCGGGCCTATGGGGTTCGACCCTGAGCTGTCGGGAGGCAGCATCACGTCCTTCAAGTCCTCGTCGAAGTCACGCACCAAGTAATCGAGGGCTCGGTTGCGGCCGCCCGCAACGGCGCGGGCGGCCGTCGTTCTCTGGCGAACCCGCTCCCCTTTGCATGCGTCCAACGATGAGGGCAGCTGAACGCGTGAGGAGAAGGGATGAGCATGTCGACGTGCACCCGAACTGCCATAGCCGCAGGCTTGACGGCCGTCGCCGTGCTGGTCGGCGGCTGCACCGGATCACCATCCGAATCTGCGTCGCAGCCGCAGGCGGACACTGCGGCCGCCGCGATCGCTCCGGCGGGCCCGGTATCCCCGACGGAAGGGATCACCGTCACAGGGGTCGGGCGCGCAAGCGGCAGGCCCGACCTGCTCGTCGTCACTCTCGGCGTGTCGGTCACGAGCCCGACCGTTCAGGAGGCGCTTGACGGCGCCAACGAGGCCGCTGACGCCGTTCTGCAAGTGCTCGACGAGCGCGGCGTGGCCGAGGACGACATCCAGACGCGCGACTTCTCGATTCACCCCCAATACGAATACCCCGAGAACCAGCCCGAGCGGATCGTCGGCTACGCGGTCAACAACCTGGTGGAGGTCAAGATCCGCCAGATCGAGGAGGCAGGCGGGCTGCTGGACGCTGCGGCCGCGGCCGCCGGCGACGCCGCGCGCGTCCACGGCGTGCGCTTCGAGATCGAGGACACCGACGCGCTCGCCGCTCAGGCACGCGACCAAGCATTCGCCGACGCGCGCGTGAGGGCGGAGCAGTACGCCGAGGCGGCGGGTCGCGCACTGGGAGCGCTGGTCAGCGTGAGCGAAGTGAGTGCGCCGTCACCTGGTCCTGTGTTCGAGGACCAAGCAGCGGCCCCAGCGCAACGAGACGCCGACGTGGCGATCTCCCCCGGTACCCAGGAGGTGGCAGTCCACGTCACGGCCGTGTGGCAGCTGAATTAGGCAGCGCGCGGGGCAACCAGGCGGCGCGCCGATCAACCGGGCGGCGCGCCTGTCAGCCGCTGAGGGCCGAAGCCGTCAGGGAGCAGATCCCGCCCCAGGACGTACCGCGCTACTGCGCCGGTCGTGCCCGCAGCTAGGACCACCAGGTCCGGGGCGAACTCGAACAGCGCCTGCCGGCACATCCCGCACGGCGTGCAAGGCCCGTCGCCGTCTCCGACAACGGCCAGCGCCACGAAATCCCGCTCACCTGCTGCCACCGCCGCGGGCAGCGCAGCCCGCTCCGCGCATATCGTGACCGGATAGGCCGCATTCTCAACGTTCGCGCCTGTGAACACTCGGCCGCCGGCTGCTAGCAGCGCCGCGCCCACCCGGAAGCCCGAATACGGGGCATACGCGCGCAGCTGGGCCTCACGTGCCTGATCGACAAGCGCGGACTCGTCGAACGTCACTACTCGTCCCCGGCGCGGCCGCCGGCATCACGCGGCGAGGCCATCCGCTCGACGAGCACCTTGGCGATGCGCCGTCCCTTCACTCGCTCGGCAGTCAATCGCAGCGAGTCGACGTCGACATGCTCGCCCGGGATGGGCACATGGCCCAGAAGCCCGAACAGCAGGCCGCCGACGGTGTCCCATTCCTCATCCGGAAGTTCGGCGTCCACCAATTCGTTGAGCTTCGAAACCGGAAGCCGGGCATCGACGCGAAGGTCTTTGCCGACGTCCTCGACCATCTCCTCTTCGACGTCGTACTCGTCGACGATCTCGCCGACGATCTCCTCGAGGATGTCCTCGATGGTGACCAGCCCGGACGGCGTCCCGTACTCGTCGACGACGATAGCGAGGTGCACCTTCGCCTCCTGAAGCTCCCGAAGCAGCGCGTCGACCGGCTTCAGCTCCGGCACGAAATGCGGCGGTCGCAGCAGGTCGTCCCACGGCCCTTCCTCATCCCCATTGGTGTGCAGGCGCCGCAGCACATCCTTGGCGTAGACCAGGCCCACGATCTTGTCGCGGTCGTCGCGGTAGACCGGGATCCGGGAGTGCCCCGCTTGAAGGATCACGTCGAGCACCGTGCGCAGCGGATCGTCGGCGGAGACCGTCACCATGTCGGGGCGCGGCACCATGATCTCCCGCACGACCGTGTCGTCCAGCTCGAAGATCGAGTGGATCATCGCCCGCTCCGACTCCTCGATGACCTCATCCTCTTCGGCCACGTCGATCATGTCCCGCAGCGCGTCCTCGGTCACGAACGGTCCGCTGGCCAGCCCTTTGCCCGGCGCCACGACGTTGCCGAGCCAGATCAGGGCCGAGACCAGCGGCCCGAGGGGCCGAGCCACCAGCGAGACCGTCGGCGCGGTGATCCTGGCGACCGTGTCGGTTCTCTGCAGCGCCAGCGTCTTCGGCGCGACCTCGGCGCCGATGAACAGCACGGTCGACGCGCCGAGCGCAGCCGCCGCGACCGCCCATCCCGGCTCCAGGTAGTGGGCCAGGGCGACCGTCAGCAGCGCAACCCCGGTGACCTGGGCAGTGAGGACCAGCAGCGCAAGGATGTTGAGGGTGCGCGCAGGGTCCTGCATGAGCCGCACAACCGTTCCAGAGCCGCGCTTGCCCTCTTCAGCCAATCGCAGGGCTCGGTACAGCGACATACGCGAGAGCGCCGTCTGCGCGGCGCCGAAGAAAGCCGCCGTCAGGACCAGCGCCGCGACGGCGACCAGCATCCAGGGCGCGGCCGTCACGGCTTGTGTCCCAGACTCGCCAGGAACGATTCAACAAGCAGGTCGGTCAGCCCGAACATCTCCCGTCGCTCGTCGGCTTCGGCGTGATCATGGCCCAGCAGATGGAGGATCCCGTGAACTAAGAGCATGTCGAGCTCGGCCTGCGGGGACTTGCCGCGCTCAATGGCCTGGTTTTCTGCGACCTCAGGGCACAGCACCACGTCACCGAGTATCGCCGGCGCCCCCGGCGGTGTCTCGCCAGGCAGATCCATGGGGAAGGCAAGGACATCGGTCGGGCCCTCGACCTCCATGTGGCGGGCGTTGAGCTCGGCGATCGCGTCGCGGTCCACGCACAGCACGCTGAGCTCCATGAACGCCGGGACGGCTCGCTCGGAGAGCACGAAGTCCGCGAGGCGCTGCAACCGCTCCGCATCCACGGGCCGCCGCTGCTCGTCGGCGATGAACACCGCCATCAGCGAGCCCCTCGCAGCCTGCGTTTACTGCCCTCGTCCACCTCGTCGCTCCCGGTGTGATGTGTCGGTCCGGCCGCCCTCGCGATCGCGATCGCCCTCGGCCTCGGCATTCTCGTCGAAGACCCGGTAGGCCTCGACGATCTCCTGCACAATCCGGTGGCGGACCACGTCGCGTCCGCTCAGCTCGCAGAACGCGACCCCGCTGATATCGGTCAGGATGTTTCGAACCACTCGGAGGCCGGAGTGGCGGCCGCTGGGCAGATCGACTTGCGTGACGTCCCCGGTGACGACTGCCTTGGAGCCGAAGCCGAGGCGCGTCAGGAACATCTTCATCTGCTCGGCGGTCGTGTTCTGCGCCTCGTCGAGCACAATGAAGCTGTCGTTAAGCGTCCTACCTCGCATATACGCCAAAGGGGCCACTTCGATCGTTCCGCGCTCGAGGTGGAGCTGGATCTGCTCGGGATCCATCATGTCGTACAGCGCGTCGAACAGCGGCCGCAGATACGGGTCGATCTTCTCGTGCAGCGTGCCGGGCAGG
>DATKBU010000221.1:0-3002 GCA_035513815.1 Egibacteraceae bacterium | reverse complement strand
ATCGCCTTCTCATTGCTGCACCAACCCTTGCCACCCGCTGGCCGCCGGCCGTACGCTGCCCTCGGCTCCGGACCTCGGCCACAGTGTCTTCGAAGCCAAGCTCGGGGGGCGCGCAATGTGGGGGTTCTGCAGCCAATGCGGCCGCTGGTTCTACGAGGGCCAGGTCGGCCAAGTGCCGCACTGCCCGGTGTGCAACTCGCCGGCGAGCAAGACGCGCGAGGACTGGGGCGAGACGGCATAACTCTCACGGCGGCTCTATCCCCGGCTTAGCCCTTGTAGCCGCTGGCGCGCGCCGCCCGTCCCTGCTTCGTCGCCTCGCCTTTGGCGCGCTCCCGGGCCCGCTTGTCGCCCGTCTCGTAGTGGTACTTCTTCCCGGAGTCGCCCCACTGGTAGTACGCGCCCTTGCTGTCCTTGCCGCGGTGAACTGGCATCGCGCACCTCCTTCGACCGCCTGTGCGGTTCCCCCTCGAATCCATTCGCATTCCGGCCCTCGGGCGGCGGCGCGCTCGGCGATCGACCGCCTTTGCGACAAGGCACGCGCGAAATCCGGCCCGACGGGGCACAGTTGGGTCTGATGACCGAGACCGCTGTCCCCGCCGCTCTGGCCGGCCTCCGCGAAACACTGGCCCCGCTCGCGTTCGCGCTCACCGGCGACGAGCAGGCTGACTGGCGAGCGCGCCGCGACCGCATCGCGGCCGACATCGACGGGCACATCGCGCGCCTGCGCGACCTGGAGGCGCCGCTGCTGGTCGTCTTCGGCGGCGTCACCGGCGCCGGGAAGTCCACGCTGCTCAACTCGGTCGCCGGGGAGGTCCTCGCCGTGACCGGCGTGATCCGCCCGACCACCTACGGCCCCACGCTGGCGACCGCGCCCGGCGACCTCGGCTGGTTCTCCTCCGATCGGATACTGCCCGACCTCCCGCGCGTCCAGCCGGCGTCGGATGCGCCGCGAGCCGAGCCCCGTCCTGGCGCCCTGACGGTTCTCGTCGCCGCAGGGCTTCCCGCCGGACTCGCAGTGGTCGACGCGCCGGATGTCGACTCCGTGGCGGAGGCCAACCGCGACCTCGCCGACCAGCTGCTCGACGCCGCCGATGTCTGGCTGTGGATCACCAGCGCCGGGAAGTACGCCGACGAGGAGTCGATGCGCTATCTGCGACGCGCGGCTGCCCGCAGAACCGTGGCCGCTGTCGCGCTCACTCAGGTGGCTTCGGAGGATGAGCAGGAGATCGTCGACGACTTCCGGCGCAAGCTGGCCGCCGAGCAGATGGGCGACGTCGACCTGTTTGTGATCCCGTTCGTCCGCCCTGAGGGGCAGCGGCTTGCGGATCCGGTGATCGAGCCACTGCGCCGGTGGCTGGGCGCTCTGGCTGACCGCGACACCCGCATCCAGCGCCGACGGCAGACGCTGGAGGGCGCACTCGACGCGCTGCCGGGCGACGTCGATGGCCTGATCGCCGGCCTGGACCACGAGGCGCGCGTCGCGCGGGCGCTCATCGACGACGCGGACCGGGCCTACCGGCGCGCACGCGAGGACTTCGCCGACGCACTCGAACAAGGGCTGCCGCTTCGCCACGAGGTGCTGGCCCGCTGGAACAGCTTCGTGGGAGGCGGTCGCTTCCTGCGCCTTGCCGAGGAAGCCACCGGACAGGCTCGGGCATGGGTCAAAGGGCTGCTCATCGGCCCGGTGGCGGCCGAGGAGGCGCGCCTGGAGCGCGAGGTCCGCCGCGAGGTAGGCGACACGGTCCAGGGCATGATCGTGCAGCTGTCCGACCTGGCGGCCGCATCCACCGCCGACGCCTGGGCAGGCAACTCGCCGGGGCGCGGGCTGCTGGACGCCTATCCGGCGCTGAAGGCCAGCGATCCCGGGCTGGGCGAGCGGGCGGCCGCATCCACCGCCGAGTGGCAGCAATCCGTCATCGAGCTGGTCCAGACGCAGGGAGCCGAGCGCAAAGTGCAGGCGCGCTGGCTGTCCACCGCCATCAACGCGGCCGCGACGGGCGCGATCGTGATCGCGCTCGCCCACACCGGCGGCCTCACCGGGACCGAAGCAGGGATCGCGACCGCTGCCGGCGCCGCGAACCAGGCGCTGCTGGTGAAGCTGCTCGGGGAGCGCAACCTGCGATGGCTCATCGGGCAGGCGAAGGCGGATCTCATCCGGCGCTTCGACGAGCTGATGACCGCCGAGCGTCGGCGGTTCACCGCCGCCGTCGCCGATGCTGCGCCCGAAGACGAACTGCGCGACGACATCCGGGCGGCGCTGACAGCGCTGCGCAGCGCGCGCAGGTGAAAGATCGAGCCGGCCCGGCAGGGCTGTCCCGCCAGCTGGAGGCGCTGCAGCAGACAGCCGAGCTCGGCCGCGACCGCCTTGACCCCGGAACGGTGGAACAGGCCGAAGCGCTGATCGACAAGGCTCGCGAGCGTCTGGCCAAAGGTGCCGAGGTCGTGGTGGCGGCGCTGGCGGGCGGGACGGGGAGCGGGAAGTCCTCGCTCTTCAACGCCCTGGCCGGCGCGACTCTGGCCGAGGTCGGTCCGCGCCGGCCGACCACCGCGGACGCGCGAGCCTGGGCTGTCGGAGACCCATCCGGGAGCCGAGCGCTGCTCGACTGGCTGGGAGTCAAGCAGCGCCACGCGCAGCCGCCAGGCCCCGGGGCGCCGGACGGCCTGGTGCTGCTCGACCTGCCGGATCACGACTCCGTCGAGGTCGATCACCGCTTCGTCGTCGACCGGTTCGTCGAGCGCGTCGACATGCTGATCTGGGTGGTTGATCCTCTGAAGTACGCCCAACGCGCCTTGCACGCGGGCTATCTGCGGGCGCTGGCGCTGCACGCCGACGTCATGGTGGTCGTCCTCAACCGCATCGATCAGCTTGCGCCGGCGGACCGGCGAGCCTGCCGATCGGACCTCAAGCGCCTTCTGGATGCAGAAGGGCTCTCGCGCACGCCGATCCTGACCACGTCCGCGACCACGGGAGAGGGAGTGGACGAACTGCGAGCGCTCATCGC